>NZ_JBDIYD010000005.1:0-213831 GCF_039649255.1 Dechloromonas sp. ZS-1
TGTAGTGTGCTGAAAGGCAGCTTGCCGCCACGTTGCTGCCCGACACCGAGCAATGGACCAACGGCCGCAAAGGCCGAGAAGCGGAAGTCGGTTCAGTCGAAATTTCGGACTGAGCGCCAAAATTTCGCTAATCCACGGTGGGCGTTTTCACTTACTTTGGCAACCTACACTCCCCATTCTCTTGGCACGACAAGGAAAAACCCCGCTCAGCGGTAGGCTGGCGGGGGTTTTTACGCATCGTGCGCGGCCTGAAGAAGGCGCCTCGGCTTCATGCGGCGGCCACCCGAGGCGATACCCGGGCAGACCGTCTCAGATCAGCTCAGATCAAAGCGATCTGCCTGCATCACCTTGGTCCAGGCGGCGATGAAGTCCTGCACGAACTTCTCCTGGTTGTCGTCCTGAGCGTACAGCTCGGCATAGGCCCGCAAGACCGAATTGGAGCCGAAGACGAGGTCGGCGCGGGTCGCCGTCCACTTCGTTTCACCGCGCTGCCGATCCACGATGGCGTAGCTGTTACGCCCGGTTGGCTGCCAGGTGTAGGCCATATCCGTGAGCGTGACGAAGAAGTCATTGCTCAGGGTACCGACCCGATCCGTGAAGACACCATGCTGGCTGCCACCGTGGTTGGCACCGAGGACACGCAAGCCCCCCACGAGTACCGTCATTTCGCTGGCGGTCAGCCCGAGGAGTTGGGCACGGTCGAGCATCATTTCCTCCGGCGTGACGGCAAAGTGGGCCTTCTGCCAGTTACGGAAACCATCAGCCACCGGCTCCAGCACGGCAAAGGATTCCACATCGGTCATCGCCTGCGTGGCATCCCCACGGCCCGGCGCGAAGGGCACTTCGACCGCAAAGCCCGCGGCTTTGGCCGCCTGCTCGATGCCGACATTACCGGCGAGCACGATGATGTCAGCGACGCTGGCGCCGGTTTCGGCCGCAATTTTGTCGTAGACCGTCAGCACCTTGGCCAAACGAGCGGGTTCGTTGCCTTCCCAATCCTTCTGCGGTGCGAGGCGGATACGGGCACCGTTGGCGCCGCCCCGCATGTCCGAGCCACGGAAGGTTCGGGCGCTGTCCCAGGCGGTCGCAACCATCTCACCAACGGACAGCCCGGCGGCAGCAATCTTCGCCTTGACGGCCGCCACGTCGTAATCGCTACGCCCAGCCGGGATCGGGTCTTGCCAGAGGAGGTCTTCCTGGGGCACATCCGGGCCGACATAGCGTGCCTTCGGCCCCATGTCGCGGTGGGTCAGCTTGAACCAGGCGCGGGCAAAGGTTTCCGAGAAGTAAGCCTGATCGTCGCGGAAGCGCTCGGCAATCTTGCGGTAGGCCGGATCGAACTTGAGCGCCATGTCGGCGTCGGTCATGATCGGCTTGCAACGGATGCGCGGATCTTCGACATCGACCGGCATGTCCTCTTCCGCGATGTTGATCGGCTCCCACTGGTGCGCGCCGGCCGGTGACTTCTGCAACCACCAGTCGTACTTGAAGAGCAGCTTGAAGTAGCCGTTGTCCCATTGCGTCGGGTTGGTCGTCCAGGCGCCTTCGATGCCGCTGGTCACGGTGTCGCGGCCAATCCCGCGGCTGCTGTGGTTGTTCCAGCCCATGCCCTGCTCTTCGATATCGGCGGCTTCCGGGGCCGGGCCGAGCTTGGCGGCGCTGCCATTGCCATGCGCCTTGCCGACGGTATGACCGCCTGCCGTCAGCGCCACGGTTTCCTCGTCGTTCATGGCCATGCGGGCAAAGGTGACGCGCATGTCCTGCGCCGTCTTGAGCGGATCGGGCTTGCCGTCCACGCCTTCCGGATTGACGTAGATGAGGCCCATCATCACGGCAGCAAGCGGGTTGGCCAGCTCGCGTTCGCCGGAATAACGGCTGCCTTCGGCGCCGGTCGGCGCCAGCCACTGCTTTTCCGAACCCCAGTAGATGTCTTTTTCCGGATGCCAGATGTCTTCGCGACCAAAAGCGAAGCCGAAGGTCTTCAAGCCCATCGACTCGTAGGCCATGTTGCCGGCGAGGATCATCAAGTCGGCCCAGCTGATCTTGTTGCCGTATTTCTTCTTGATCGGCCACAACAGGCGACGTGCCTTGTCGAGGTTGGCGTTGTCCGGCCAGGAATTGAGCGGTGCAAAACGCTGGTTGCCGGTGCCGCCACCGCCCCGGCCATCGGCCACGCGGTAGCTGCCGGCCGAGTGCCAGGCCATGCGGATCATCAGGCCGCCGTAGTGGCCCCAGTCGGCCGGCCACCAGGGCTGGCTGTCGGTCATCAGGGACTTGAGATCGTTTTTGAGGGCATCGACGTCGAGCGTCTTCAAAGCCTCACGGTAATTGAAGCCAGCTCCCATCGGGTTGGTCTTGCTGTCGTGCTGGTGAAGGATGTCCAGATTCAGCGCATTCGGCCACCAGGCCACATTGGACTGGCTGGATGCGGTCGCGCCCCCATGCATGACCGGGCACTGCCCCCCTTGCTTCGACGTATTCATTTCGTTTGCCATTTCATACTCCTCGTTGTGATCGCGGAAAGTCCTGCTGAGATGCAGATTAGTCGGGATCGGAAGCAATGAAAAATTGGCAAATGCAATTCGATTGATACCTAAATGCTATCGATCAAATAATTAGCGATAGCATCACGCGATTACTGCCCCACGCCCTCGCCAGCCGCGCGAGGTGGGCGCTCAGTTGTCCGCAACCGTCTGGCAGAGCACGGGCTGGGCCGACGGGTCGAGCCAGCGCGCAAGACGCAGCATGTCGGAATAGGCCATGGCGGTGCACCCGGCCGTCGGCACGCCGGGCGCGGCCCAGACATGCAGGAAGAGGCAGGACCCTTTGCCCGGCAAAACGGGATCGGTGTTGCACGCCAGCACCGCCCCGAGGTCATAACGCGCATCGGCGCGCAGCATGTCCTCTGCCGAAGACCAGTCCGGGGTCAGCGCGGCGCTATCCACGATCTGGTTGTAGTAACGCGATGCCGGATCGTCGACCGCCTTGAGGCTGGGCCGGACGCGGTGATACGGGAGGCGAAAGCCGAGTTCAGCGGGATTGGGCGCGCGGCCAAACAGGGCCGTGATCGCAAACACGCCGACCGGCGCCCGGCCATCGCCCTCCTGCTTTTCAGCCACGCCGGACGGTGCCGGGCCGTGCACGCCCCGCCCCCAAGCGAGGCCATGACGACCGAGCATGACAGGAAAAGCCGTGCCAACCGACTGCCAGCCATCGCCGCCCCGCGCCAGGCACTGTGCCTGGCCACAGGTGGCTGACCAATCGGTAGCGACCACCTGCAGGCATTGACGGCTGGCGGGAACAAGCTGAGCGAGATCGAACATGGCGGCTCCGGAAACCGGCCGTGGACACCTTGTAAGGCAAATGCTCACGACCATCAGACCTGCATTATCGACTGCGCCTCGAGGCGACGCCAGCCAGGTTGGCTTGCACTGCCGGACCGGACAAAATATAATCATATTCTAATATTTATTTGGTCTGACCATGAGCATTGCCTGGGAACACTTCACCCCATACAGCGCCCTCGGCGGCGGCGCCCTGATCGGGCTTGCTGCCGCCCTGATGGTGCTTCTGGAAGGCCGCATCGCCGGCATCAGCGGTATTCTGGGCGGCCTCTTGCAACGCCCCCTGCCGCCGGATGCCCGCTGGCGCATGGCCTTCATCGCCGGCCTGCTGCTGGCGCCGCTGCTTTACGGCACCGTATTCCACCTGCCCGCGATCCACCTCAGCGCCTCGCCCCTTCTGATCATCGTGGCGGGCCTGCTGGTCGGTTTTGGCAGCCGGCTGGGGTCAGGCTGCACGAGCGGTCACGGCGTTTGCGGTCTTTCCCGGCTCTCGCCGCGCTCGCTCGCCGCCACGCTGGTTTTCATGGTTGGGGGCATGTTGACCGTCGGCCTCCTCCGACACGGCCTGGGGAACTGAGATGGCCTTGCTGATTCCCCTCGGGCTCGGCCTGCTCTTCGGTTTCGGCCTGCTGCTTTCCGGCATGACCGATCCGGGCAAGGTGCAGGGATTCCTCGATATCGCCGGGCATTGGGACCCTTCCCTCGCCCTGGTCATGGGCGGCGCCATCGGCGTGGCGCTGCTGCCATTCCAGCATGCCCGCGCACGTCTGAAAACCTGGCTGGGCATGCCCATGCAATTGCCCACGGCACGCCAGATCGATCGTCGCCTGATCGTCGGCAGCACCCTCTTCGGCATCGGCTGGGGACTGGCCGGCATCTGCCCCGGCCCCGGCCTGGTGTTGCTTGGCCTCGACCTGGGCCACGGCGCGCTCTTTGTCGGCGCCATGCTGGCCGGGATGGGCCTGCAGCAACGCTACGCGCGCTGAAATCCCGGCACCCCGCCCCAGACATGACAACGCCCCGACCAGCGGGGCGTTGTCATGTAAGAGTTTAGCGAGCAACGCCTCAGGCGGCCAGTTTGCGGCACTCCTTGAGACAGGCAGCGCAGGAATCCGCGCAGGCTTTGCATTCCGCATGGTGATCGGCGTGCTTGCGGCAGGCTTTTTCACAATTTTCGCAAATCTGGGCGGCCACCTTGGCCAGCGCCGGGGCGTAGCGGGAGTCCTGCCCGGCCAGTTTCATCAGCGCAGTACAGGAGGCGAGCAGTTCATTCACCGATTGCGCGCACGCCGCCATGCTCGTGTCGCCGTTCCCCAGCAGGTAGATGCAGTGCGCCAGACAGGCTTCACCGGTCTTCAGGCAATCGGCGGAGGCAGCGATCAAGGCGGCATTACGGCTCGGGCCGCTGCCATGATCATGATGATGATCGTGCTGCCCGGCTGCCATGGCACTGGCAGAGAGGGCGCCAGCCACTGCAGCGGCGGCGGTTTTCAGGAGGTCGCGACGTTCCATGGTCTTCCTTTGCAAATGAATTCGCTTCGAATTTGCGCGGGCCGGCTTCCGCCGCCCGGCTTTTCAGGGCTGTCCGACGGTCGACCGTCGGACAGCCGGCAAAACCCGCCAATCAGTGGCTGGTGCCTTCCGATTTGGTGATCTTGTTCCAGATGTTGTACTTGCCGACCGGCTTTTTCATCGGCAGGCGCTTCACTTCCTTCAGCGTCTCGGCATTGTAGATGATCAGCGCGCCGTCCATTTCCCACAGGCTGGCCAGCACATACTTGCCGTCCCGCGTGAATTCAACGTGGGCGAAGGTCTTGCCCGGCTCGGGCTTGAGCTCGGCCACCACCTCAAGCGTCTGCTTGTCGATGACCTGCATGGTGTCCTTGAACTCGCGGCTCATCATCGAGTCCGTCCAGGCGTAACGGCTGAGTTCGTGGCTGCGCATGAAAAAGCCGGGGCCACGCGTCTTGATCTGCTTGATCGTCTTCCAGGTCGCCATGTCGATGATGCTGATCAGACCCTCGTTGAGGTTCGGCGTTGCCATCACGACCCGTTCCTGCCCTGCGGCATCCCGCCATTTCCAGCTGATGCCGGAACCGAGGTGCGGCATGCCAGGCAGTTCGAGGTCGGCAATCTTCTTGCGCGCATCGAGATTGATCACCTGGCCGCTGACCACGCTCTTGGCGTCATTGCGCGAAGCGCCCATGACCTCGTCGTAGTTCTGGGTGAAATAGAAGTCGTCGAGGTAATCCTCGGTCTGGCTGCGTTGCGGGTTGAGGAAACCCGGCACGAAAGCCCCTTCGCGGTACTTGAAGTCGTGGATGATGCCAGCCGGGATTTCCGGGGCTTTCTCGTTGTAGGAGATTTCCCAGATTTCCTTCACATCCTTCAGGGCCGCGACAAAGCTCTGGCGCGGGCTGGCGTCGTAGACCGCCGAAACGCGGGACGAGACCTTGCCGTCCTTGTCCGTCACCGGAATCGATTTCACGAACTTGAGATCAGCGTCGAGGATGACCAGGCTGTGCGGCAGGTAGTTGGCCACGGCCACATACTTGCCGTCACCCGACACCGCCGCGTTGCGCGTGTTGATCCCGGCGCGCACTTCGCTGATCACCTTGAGGTTCCACAAGTCGTACTTGGTCACCCAGCCATCACGCGAAGCAAAATACACATAGCGCCCGTCCGGCGTGAATTTCGGGCCACCGTGCAGGGCATAGCGCGAGGGAAAGCGGTGAATGCGTTCCAATTTGTCGCCATCGAGAATGGAAACGTGATGATCGCCTGACTCCACGACGACAAAGAGATTGAGCGGATCGGCCTTGAACACCGGCTTGTCCGGCAACGGTTTCGACACATGCACGATGCGCGAGGCCGCGATCTCCTGCTCGCCCCAGACTGGCATCGGCTGGATCGGCGTGTAGATGAAATCGACCAGCGCCTTGGCGTCGACCGTCGAGAGCTTGTCACCGAAGGCCGGCATCTGCGTGGCCGGACGGCCTTCGCGGATGACCTTTTCCGCCTCTGCCTTGCGCAGACGCGCCAGGTTGTCCGGAATCAGGGCCGGCCCGATGCCGCCGAGACGCCCCTCGCCATGACAGGCAGCGCAGTGCTCCTTGTAAGCCTGCGGCGCATCCGCCGCCTGGGCCAGCTCGGCCATGGCCATCAGGGTGCAGGCCGCCAGTGCCGCCGGGATCACGACATTCCACTTGATCATGATGCAATCTCTTCGTCAGTCAGATAACAGCCGGGGTCTTCCGCCCACGGATTGCCGGTCAACTGCTGGGCGCGCACCCGGGTATTGCCGTTGCAGATCAGACGATGGGCACAGCCCGCGCAGCGCCCTTCGACGGCACGCGGATACTGCTTCAGGCCCGCCATCAGCCGGTCCGAAACATCCGGCCAGATCTCGGAGAAGGGCCGCTCGCGCACATTGCCCAAGGTGTGATGCCACCACATGGTGTCCGGATGCACATTGCCGAGGTTGTCGATGTTCGCCACATTGACGCCGGAGGCATTGCCGCCCCACTGGCGCAGCTTGGCATCGATGTGCGCCGCTTTTTCCGGGAAGCGCTGGCGCACCCAATGCAGGAAATACGCCCCGTCGGCATCGTTGTTGCCGGTCGTGAATTCCTTGCCGAGGCCGCGCGCACGGTACTCAAGACAGGTCTCGAACAGCAGGTCCATGGCCCAGCGCGTCAGCTTGTGCTGGGCGTCGTCCTTGCGGTTCTTGTTGCCCCGCCCGGCGTAGTTCAGGTGCGAGAAATAAAAGCGGTCAATCCCTTCGTCCTCGACCAGCTTGAGCAGGCCGGGCAGGTCGTGGGCATTGTCCTGGGTCATCGTGTAGCGCACGCCGATCTTGAGATCGAGGTCGCGGCACAGGCGAATGCCGTGCAGCGACTTCTCGAAGGCCCCATCCAGACGACGGAATTTGTCGTGCGTGGCACCGAGCCCGTCGAGCGACACCCCGACATAATCGAAATCGCACGCGGCAATCTGCCCGATGTTGCTTTCATCGATCAAGGTGCCATTGGACGACAGCGCGACGTAAAAGCCCATGGCCTTGGCACGCTTGGCGATATCGAAAATATCGGGGCGCAGGAGCGGTTCTCCGCCGGACAGGATGAGCACAGGCACGCGGAAGGCCTTCAGGTCATCCATGACGGTCGACACTTCAGGGAAGCTCAATTCCCCGGAGAACTGGGTATCCGCCGAAATCGAATAACAATGCTTGCAGGTCAGATTGCAGCGCCGGATCAGGTTCCAGATCACCACCGGACCCGGCGGATTGCGCTTGGGACCCACCGGCGTCGGGGTATCCAGTTCCTGGATGAATTGCGAAATGCGGAACATGTGAAGCCTCAAAAAACGTTCAACGCATTGCACCGCAAGCAGCCCGTCTTCGGCGTTGATTCACATCAACGCTATCCGATCCTCAAGCATTTGCTTGAAATATAAAAAATAACAAAATAAGATTATCCCATACGTCTAACGCAGGCATTGTATTCATGCAGGCATCGCCCACCATCCTGATCGTCGAAGATTCGCTTTCCATCCGCGAAACCCTGAAAGCCATCCTGCTCGATGCCGGATACCGGGTGCACACCGCCGAGAATGGCCTCGCCGGCTTTGAGGCTGCGCGCAGCTGTTCGCCCGACCTCATACTGAGCGATCTGGAAATGCCTGAGGCAAACGGCTTCCAGCTTCTCTCCCGCATCCGCGAGGATGCCGAACTGGCGATGACCCCCTTCATCATGATCACGGCCATCACGGACCGCACCAGCACCCGACGGGCCATGGAGCTGGGTGCCGATGACTACCTGACCAAGCCCTTTACCCCGGAAGAAGTGTTGTCCACGGTCAAAAGCCGCCTTGCCAAGCAGCAAAGCTGGCGAGAGGCCACGCACGCGCTGCAGCACGCCACCAACCAGCGCATCATGGGCATCCTGCCGCACGAGTTGCGCACCCCGCTCAAGGGCATCATCGGCTTTGCCGAACTGATGTCGATGATGGCGGGCAAAGGCCTGACACCCGCCCAGACAAAAGAGTTCTCCGAAATCATCCTGCGCTCGGGCAAGACCCTGCTCAGCCACACCACCCGCCTGCTCACCTTGATGGAATACCAGCACGCGGAACATCAAAATCCAGCCGATGCGTCCAGCAGCCTGTGCCCGATGTGGGTCGACCAGGAACTCCAGAGTCAGCTGGCCGAACAATTGCCAACCAGCACGGTGAATGCAGAAGCCCGCATCGAAAGCGCAGACCTGCATTGCCGCGAGGACCTCTTTCGCGCCATGTTGCGCGAACTGGTCAGCAATGCCATCAAGTTTGCTGCCCCCGGCTCGACCATCCGGATACACGGGCAGAAAACCGCAGACCGACGTTATCAGCTCGATATCGAGAACCCGGGACGCGCCTTCCCCAGTGAACGCCTGCAGCAGATCGGTGCTTTTGTTCAGTTCGATCGCGGCACCCATGAGCAGCAGGGCTTGGGGATCGGCTTGGCCATCATCGGCCACGCCTGCCGGATGAGCCGGTCCCGCCTGAACGTGTTCAACCTGCCGGAAGGCAGCGTGCGCTTCCGCCTGAGCATCCCGCTCCGCCCCCATCAGGCTTGAACGCTCGGCACCCGGTCAGCGTAAACCGGTTTCATGCGTTAGTTCCGGGACGCCAGGCAAGCGATAGGCTTGCGGTATACTCTTTCGATGACCATGAATGCCCCCCAAGCGACTGCCGGCGCCGTGCCGGCCCTCCCCGAGCGCTGGCATGACGACGTGCATGCACAGCTGCAGCAGGGTGAACCGGTTCAGGCCTGCCTCGAACTCGATCTGGATGACCGCCTGCAATTTGCCAGCGGCCTGCTTGTCGTCACTGACCGCCGCCTGCTCGGCCGGGCACCCGGTGCCAGCCAGTGGCAAAGCTGGGATCTGCGCGATGGCCTGAGCCTCACGCATCACGATCACGCCGGGGTCGGCGCGCTGGAATTGCAGGACAGCAGCGGCCGTCTGGCCATCTGGCGCTACACGCTGGCTCACAATCTGGCCGCCCTGCGCCTGATCACCGAATTTGACCTGCATCGCGACAGCCGGGTATCCGGCCGCCCCGTGGTGCGCGCGGAAGACGATGCCTGCCCCAAGTGCAAGGCACCCATTCCGCCGGGCGAGGACGAATGCCCGATCTGCAACCGCGAAGCCACGGTGGCGCCGTCCACCTGGACGCTGTTCCGCCTCTGGCGTTTTGCCCGCCCTTACCGCTGGCAGCTCTTTCTGGGATTTGTGCTCACGCTGGCGTCGACCGCCGCCCAGCTGGTGCCGCCCTACCTGACCATGCCGCTGATGGACGAGGTGCTGATTCCCTTCCAGAACGGCAAGCCGATCGATTGGGGCCTGGTCTCGATGTATCTCGGCGGACTGCTCGGCGCTGCGCTCGTGGCCTGGGGACTGGGCTGGATTCGTACGTACATCCTCTCCCTCGTGTCCGAACGCATCGGGCGCGACCTGCGCACCCAGACCTACGACCATCTGCTCGGCCTGTCGCTGGAATATTTTGGCGGCAAGCGGACCGGCGACCTGATGGCCCGCATCGGCAATGAAACCGACCGGATCAACATCTTCCTGTCGCTCGACCTGCTCAATTTCGCCACCGACGTGCTGATGATCACGATGACCGCCGTCATCCTGTTCTCGATCAACCCCTGGCTGGCGCTGGTCACGCTCCTGCCCTTGCCGATCATCGGCTGGCTGATCCACTTCGTCCGTGAAAAGCTGCGCACTGGCTTCGAGAAGATCGACCGCGTCTGGGCCGAAGTGACCAACGTGCTCGCCGACACCATCCCGGGTATCCGCGTGGTCAAGGCCTTTGCCCAAGAAAAGCGCGAGGGCGACCGCTTCCGCGCCGCCAACGAGCACAACCTGGCGATGAACGACAAGCTGAACAAAACCTGGTCCGTGTTCACCCCCACCGTCACCCTGCTCACCGAAGTCGGCCTGCTCGTCGTCTGGATTTTCGGCATCTGGCAGATCGCCCGGGGTGATTCCACGGTCGGCGTACTCACCGCCTTCCTCGCCTATATCGGCCGCTTCTACACCCGTCTCGACTCGATGAGCCGCATCGTCTCGGCCACCCAGCGCGCCGCCTCCAGCACCAAGCGCATCTTCGACATCCTCGACCATGTGTCGAGCGTGCCGGAGCCGACCAACCCGGTGCATCTGGAAAAGGTCACCGGCCAGATCGAACTCAAGAAAGCCAGCTTCCGCTACGGCACCCGCGCCGTCACCAAGGATGTCGACCTTGTCATCCAGCCGGGCGAGATGATCGGCCTGGTGGGGCACTCCGGCTCGGGCAAATCGACGCTGGTGAACCTGATCTGCCGCTTTTACGATGTCACCGAAGGCCAGGTGCTGATCGATGGCGTTGATGTCCGCTCGGTGCCGGTTTCGGAATTCCGCAGCCACATCGGCCTCGTGCTGCAGGAGCCCTTCCTGTTCTTCGGCACCATTGCCGAGAACATTGCCTACGGCAAGCCGCACGCCACGCGCCAGGAAATCATCGCGGCGGCCCGTGCCGCCCACGCCCATGAGTTCATCCTGCGTCTGCCGCACGGCTACGACTCGCTGGTTGGCGAACGCGGCCAGGGTCTCTCCGGCGGCGAACGTCAGCGCATCTCCATTGCCCGCGCCCTGCTCATTGATCCGCGCATCCTGATCCTGGACGAAGCCACCTCGGCGGTCGACACCGAAACCGAGAAGGAAATCCAGAAGGCGCTCGACAACCTGGTCAAGGGCCGCACCACCATCGCCATCGCGCACCGCCTGTCCACCCTGCGCAAGGCAGACCGCCTGGTCGTCATGGACCGCGGGCGCATTGTCGAGATCGGTAACCACGATCAGCTGATGGCCGAAGAAGGCCACTACCACAAGCTCTACATGGCCCAGGCGCGCAACGTCGATACCGAAGATCCGGCACCGGCCTCGCCCAACCTGCCCAAGACCGTGGCCGTCTGAGCCCAAGACCGAGAGATAGCATGTCGAACGTTTCTTTCCAACTTGAACGCGATCCCTACGGTCGACTCGTCCTGACGAGCGAAAACGGCGAGCGCCACGAAGGCGTCACCCCGGTGCGCGCTTTCCCGATTGCCGCGCCGGACGAAGGCATTTCGCTGGTCAGCTTCGAAGGCCATGAAGTCGGCTGGGCCGACCGCATCGCCGACCTGCCGGTGCCCATCCGTACCTTGATCGAGGACGAACTCGCGAGCCGCGAATTCGTGCCGGAAATCCGCCGCATCGCCAGCGTATCGAGCTTTGCCTGCCCGAGCACCTGGCAGGTCGACACCGACCGCGGCAGTTGCGAGCTGGTGCTCAAGGGCGAGGAGGATATCCGCCGCCTGTCGCGCACCCAGTTGCTGATTGCCGACACCCATGGCATCCAGTTTCTGGTCCGCGACCTGAACACACTCGACCGCCAGAGCAAAAAGCTGCTCGACCGTTTCCTGTAACGCGGCGTACCCGAATGTGACATTTTTTCGCCCCGGGTCATCCATGCCCGGGCGAAAGCGTTAATAATTACCAGCTGCCCATACAACTATTTCTCACAGTCGAACGGAGCCGGGCGACACTAGCATGAAGAAAAAAGACATCATCATTCGGGACCTCATCAGCCTGCGTGGCCCGAGCATCTGGACCTACCCGCCCTCGATCGAAGCCTGGATCGACATCGGCGAATTCGAAGACTACCCGTCGAACACCCTGCCCGGCTTTGTCGAGCGCCTGAAAGCCTGGCTGCCGAACATGGTCGAGCATCGCTGCAACTACGGCGAACACGGCGGCTTCTTCCGCCGCCTCGACGAAGGCACCTGGATCGGTCATGTGCTCGAACACGTGGCCCTCGAACTGATGACCCTCGGCGGCCTGCCGGACGGCTTTGGCCGCACCCGCGAAACCACCGAGCGCGGCGTCTACAAGCTTGCAATCAGCAACTTCCAGGACGACTGCACCAAGCTCGCGCTGGAACTGGGCATCGAGCTGATCCTCGCCGCCGTCAATGACACGCCGTTCGACATGGCTGCCGCTACGGAAAAAATGCGGCGCAAGGTCGATCGCAAATACCTCGGCCCCTCCACCGCCGCCATCGCCAATGCCGCCGAAGCCCGTGGCATTCCGTACATCCGCCTGCTCGACGACGGCAACCTCGTCCAGCTCGGTTACGGTGCCGCAATGCGCCGCATCTGGACGGCCGAGACCGACAGCACCAGCGCCATCGCCGAAACCATCTCGCGCGACAAGGACCTGACCAAGGAACTCATTTCCTCGGTCGGCGTGCCGGTTCCGGAAGGTCGCGAAGTCGAGGATGCCGACGATGCCGTCGAGGCCGCCGAAGACATCGGCTACCCGGTCGTCGTCAAGCCGACCGACGGCAACCACGGGCGCGGCGTCTTCATCGACCTCGTCACCCCGGAAGCCGTGCGCAAGGCCTACGACATTGCGGTCGAAGAAGGCTCCGGCGTCCTCGTCGAACGCTCCATCCCGGGCATCGAACACCGCCTGCTGGTCGTGGGCGGCAAGCTCGTCGCCGCCAACCGCAGCGACTTCATCATCGTCACCGGCGACGGCACGCAGACCGTGCAGCAGCTGATCGACACGCAGATCAACATCGATCCGCGCCGTGGCCACACCGAGCTGCATCCGCTCTCGATCATCAAGATCGACACCGCCGCCAAGATCGAACTCGAACGCCAGGGCCTGGCGGGCGACAAGGTCCCGGAAAAGGGCCGCGAGGTGCTGATCCAGCGCAACGCCAATCACGCCTTCGACTGTACCGACGAAGTGCATCCGGACACCGCCGAGGTCGTTGCTCTCGCCGCCCGCGTGGTCGGCCTGGACATCGCCGGCATCGACCTCGTCTGCCAGGACATCTCGAAGCCGCTGGCCGATCAAGGGGGCGCCATTGTTGAAGTGAATGCCGGCCCGAGCCTGCTCATGCACATCAAGCCGGGCATCGGCAAGCCGCGTCCGGTCGGCCAGGCCATCGTCAACAACCTCTTCGCCCCCGGCCTGACCGGTCGCGTGCCGCTCGTCGGCATCACCGGCACCCAGGGCAAGACGCACGTCGCCAAGCTCGTTGCCCACCTGCTCTACATCGCCGGCAAGCACACCGGTCTGGCCTGCAGCGACGGCCTCTTTCTCGGCCGCCGCCAGGTCCAGAAGACCGATGCCGCCCACTGGGACGGTGGTCGCCGCCTGCTGCTCAACCGTGCTGTCGAAGCAGCGGTCATTGAAAACGGCGCCGAAGTCATTCTCGGCCAGGGCCTGGCCTACGACCGCTGTTCGGTCGGCATCGTGACCAACGTCAAGCCGGAAGCCGAAGACCTCTCGCGCTGGGATGTCCAGCCGACCGGCGGCGAGTACTACACGACCCCGCGTTCGATCTACCGCACCCAGGTCGATGTCGTGCTGCCCAGCGGCCATGCGGTCCTGAATGCCGAAGACGAACTGGTCGCCGACTTTGCCGAGCTCTGCGATGGAAAAGTCATCTTTTTTGCGGTCGACCGCAACCATCCGGTCTTTGCCGCCCACGTCGCCAAGGGCGAACAGGGCGTCACCGTCATCGACGGGCGCATCGTTCTGGCCACCGGCACCGAGGAGATCCGCCTCTGCCGCGTCACCGATGTGCCGCTGATCGGCAAGGCCAAGCGGCCGGAAGACATCGCCAGCACCCTGGCCGCCACGGCCGCAGGCTGGGCCCTGGGTCTGTCCAAGGATGTCATCAAGACCGCCCTGAAGACGTACGGCATCGAGCTGCCTGATCCGGCCTCGCTGCTCATGAAGAAATAACAAGGACTAAGACGTCATGGACGTTTCCCGCATTCGTGCCTTGCGCGGCCCCAACCTGTGGAGCCGCCACACCGCCATTCAGGCTATCGTCACCTGCGAGGGCGCAGAAACCGCCATCGCCAAGCTGCCCGGCTTCGAAGCCCGCCTGCGCGAGCGCTTTCCGGAACTCGGCGACCTGATCCCCTCCGATCACCTCGACACGGTTTCCGTCGCCCACGCCCTGGAATTCGCCGCACTGGGCCTGCAAGCCCAGGCCGGCTGCCCGGTCACCTTCAGCCGCACCACGCAAACCGTGGAAGAAGGGGTCTATCAGGTCGTCGTCGAGTACACCGAGGAAGACGTCGGCCGCCTGGCCTTCAAGCGCGCCGAGGAACTCTGCCTGGCCGCCCTGAACGACACCGCCTTCGATCTGGACGGTACGCTGAAGGAACTGCGCGACCTGGACGAAGACATCCGCCTCGGCCCCTCGACCGGTTCCATCGTCTCGGCCGCCGTGGCGCGTGGCATCCCCTTCCGCCGCCTGACGCAGGGCAGCCTCGTCCAGTTGGGCTGGGGCTCGAAGCAAAAGCGCATTCAGGCTGCCGAAACCAGCTTCACCAGCGCGATTGCCGAATCCATCGCGCAGGACAAGGAACTGACCAAAAAACTGCTGCACGCCGCCGGCGTTGCCGTGCCGCTGGGCCGTCCGGTCGATGACGAGGACGATGCCTGGGCTGCGGCTCAGGAAATTGGCCTGCCGGTCGTCGTCAAGCCGCAGGACGGTAATCAGGGCAAGGGCATTTCGGTCAATCTGACCACCGAAGAACAGGTGCGCAAGGCCTATCAGGTTGCCGTCAGCTTCTTCGACGACATCATGGTCGAGAAGTACCTGCCGGGCCACGACTGGCGCCTGCTCGTCATCGGCGACAAGCTGATCGCCGCCGCCCGCCGCGACCCGCCGCTGGTGGTCGGTGACGGCACGCATACCGTGCGCGAACTGGTCGATATCGTGAATAGCGACCCGCGTCGCTCCGACGGTCACGCCACCTCGCTGACCAAGATCCGCTTCGACGACATCGCTGTGGCCCGCCTGGCCGAACAGGGCTACCAGCCGGATACGGTGCCGCCGCGCGGCGCCCGCGTCGTCCTGCGCAACAACGCCAACCTGTCGACCGGCGGCACCGCCACCGATGTCACCGACGACGTGCATCCGGAACTCGCCGCCGCCGCCATCACCGCCGCCCAGACGGTCGGCCTCGACATCGCCGGCATCGACGTGGTCTGCGACACCATCCTGAAACCGCTCGAAGACCAGGGCGGCGGCATTGTTGAAGTCAATGCCGCCCCCGGCCTGCGCATGCACCTTGACCCGTCTTACGGCAAGGCGCGCGCGGTGGGCGAAGCGATCATCGACATGATGTTCAAGCCGGGCCCGGACGGCAAACCAGACAATGCCCGCATTCCGGTTGTCGCGATCACCGGCACCAATGGCAAAACCACGACCAGCCGCCTGATCGGCCGCATCTTCGAAGCCAACAAGCAGCGCGTCGGCATGACCAGCACCGATGGCATCTATGTGCAGAACAAGCGCATCGATACCGGTGACTGCTCCGGCCCGCGCTCTGCCCGCAACGTCCTGGCGCACCCGGATGTCGATGCCGCCGTGCTCGAAACCGCCCGTGGCGGCGTCTTGCGCGAAGGCCTCGGTTTCGATGTCTGCGACGTGGCCGTGGTCACCAACATCGGTGTCGGCGATCACCTCGGCCTGAACTACATCACGACGGTCGACGAACTGGGCGTGGTTAAACGCGTCATCATCGAAAACGTGAAATCGGACGGCCACGCCGTCCTCAACGCCGGCGACCCGATCGTGGCCCGCATGGCGCCGCATTGTTCCAGCGAAATCATCTTCTTCGCCCGCGACAAGAAAAACGCTGTGCTCGCCACGCACAAGGCCCAGGGCAAGCGTGTCGTCTATGCCGACCGCGATGCCATGGTCTTCCAGCAAGGCGGCAAGAAGCACCGCATCCCGTTTGCCAACGTGCCGCTGACCCGCAACGGCACCGTCGGTTTCCAGGTTGAAAACGCGATGGCTGCGGCTGCGGCCGGCTGGGCGCTGGGCATCGACTGGGTGCTCATCGAGCAGGCCCTGGCCGGTTTTACCAGCGATGCCACGACGGCACCGGGCCGTTTCAATGTTTTCGATTACAAGGGGGCGACCCTGATTGCCGACTATGGCCACAACCCGGATGCCATCCAGGCCCTGGTCGATGCCATCGAAGGCATGCCGGCGGTGCGCCGCTCGGTGGTGATCAGCGCGGCCGGAGACCGTCGCGATGACGATATCCGCCAGCAAACGGAAATCCTCGGCAAGGCCTTCGACGATGTCATCCTGTATCAGGATGCCTGCCAGCGCGGCCGCGAGGATGGCGAAGTCATCGCCCTGCTGCGCGACGGCCTGACCAATGCCACGCGCACCAAGCAGATCGATGCCATCAACGGCGAGTTCGTGGCCATCGACACCGCCCTCGCCCGCCTGCAACCGGGCGATCTCTGCCTGATCCTGATCGACCAGGTGGACGAAGCGCTGGCCCATATCGCCCAGCGTATCCGCGAAGCCTGAGCCCTGCCCCGGCCCAGGCCGGGCCAGCCGGAATCCCCGGGGGACAAGATTCTTCGAATTTTGTCCCCAACGGGAAACCTTATTTGCTTAGAATCACTCTGACACACGCCCATCCCGTTTCAGGAGTGCATTCATGTTCAGCAAACTCTTCGGTGGCGCGCCCTCGGCCCCCACCGACAGTGCATCGTCGATCTCGGAAGTTCAGGCGCTACGCGGCCTGGTCGCTGCGATTCAGAAATCGCAGGCGGTCATCGAGTTTTCGCTCGATGGTACGGTCCTGACCGCCAACGACAACTTCCTCAACGCACTCGGTTATCGCCTGGATGAGATTCAGGGGAAACACCATCGTTTGTTCGTTTCACCGGCAGAGGCGCAAAGTCCCGCCTATCAGGCCTTCTGGAACAAACTGGCCAGCGGCGAGTTCGACGCCGGCCGGTATCTGCGCATTGCCAAGGGTGGCCGTGAAATCTGGATCCAGGCCAGTTACAACCCGGTTCTGGATGCCCACGGTCGACCGTACAAGGTCATCAAATTTGCCACCGAGATTACCGCCGAAGTCATGCGTGAAGCGGATTTCAGCGGCCAGATCGACGCCATCAACAAAGCTCAGGCCGTCATCCAGTTTTCTCTGGATGGGCGCATTCTGGAAGCCAACGACAACTTTTGCCAGGCACTCGGCTACACCGCAGATGAAATCCGCGGCCAGCATCACAGCCTGTTCGTCGAGCCAGACTACAAAAACTCCGTCGAATACCGCCTGTTCTGGGAAAAACTGGGTCGGGGCGAGTTCGATGCCGGCCAGTACAAGCGTATTGCCAAGGGCGGCCGTGAACTCTGGATTCAGGCGACGTACAACCCGATCATGGACGCCAGCGGTCGACCGTTCAAAGTCGTCAAATTTGCCACCGACATCACAGCCCAGGTCCGCGCCAGCCAGGCCTTGCAGCAGGCCGTGAGCGAAACGCAGATGGTGGTCGGTGCCGCTCAGGAAGGCGATCTCACCGCCCGCATCGGCGTCGGTGACAAGCAGGGAGAAATTCTCGAGCTATGCAGCGGCCTGAACAGCCTGCTCGACAGCATGGGCAGCGTGATCGCGCAAATCCGTGAAAGCGCCGATGCGGTCAACGTTGCCGCCCGCGAAATTTCGCAGGGCAATTCGGACCTCTCTGCCCGCACCGAAGAACAGGCTTCCAGCGTTGAAGAAACCGCTTCGACCATGGAAGAACTCACCGCCACGGTGAAGAAAAACAGCGAAAACGCCACCCACGCCAATGATCTGGCCGCGGATGCCCAGGTGGTCGCCGAGCGTGGCGGCCAGGTGGTCAACGATGTGGTGGCCACGATGTCCGCCATCCAGCAGTCCTCCAACCGGATTTCGGACATCATCAGCGTCATCGACGGCATTGCTTTCCAGACCAATATCCTGGCGCTCAATGCGGCTGTGGAGGCGGCACGAGCGGGTGAGCAGGGGCGCGGCTTCGCCGTGGTCGCCACCGAGGTCCGCAATCTGGCCCAGCGCAGCGCCAGCGCCGCCAAGGAAATCAAGACGCTGATTTCCGATTCGACCGACAAGGTCCGCAACGGGACCCAGCAGGTCGATCAGGCCGGACGCACCATGGCCGAAGTGGTCGACTCGATCAAACGCGTGGCGGGCATTGTCAGCGATATTTCCAGCGCCAGTCGAGAACAGGCAACCGGCATCGAGCAGGTGAATCAGGCCGTCTCCCAGATGGACCAGGTCACCCAGCAAAATGCGGCCCTGGTCGAAGAAGCCGCCGCGGCGGCTGAAAGCCTGGATGAACAGGCGCATAACCTGGTCACGCTGGTCTCGCGCTTCACCGTCTCGGGCGAACGCCCGCTCCAACCAGCCGCACGCCTGAGCGCGCCGCGCCGCCCGGCCCCGGCCCTGAGCCAGCCCGCACGCAGTCTCCCGCGGAGCAGCCCGCCCCGGGCCAAGTCCGCTCCCCGTACCCTGCCGGCAAACAGCCAGCACGAAGAATGGGAAGAGTTCTAAGCCTGCACCCATCTGGCAGGCAGCATGAAAAACGGGGGCCGAGGCCCCCGTGTTCACATCAGCTCAAGCGTAAGCCGCTTTTTTTCAGGATGCGGGTCGAATAGAGAATCTCTCCGGCCCGACAGGCCTCGCCCAGCACGGCACGGATCTCGGCCGCCTTGCTCGCACACTCCTCGCGCGAACTACCATGCACCATGGCAAAGAGGTTGTACGGCCAGGCCGGAAGGGCACGCGGGCGCCGGTAACAATGGGTCACGAAAGGCAAGGCACCGATCAGGGGCCCCAACTGATCCACCTGCTCATCCGGCACATCCCAAACCGTCATGCCGTTCGCCGTCCAGCCAATCGCATAGTGGTTGGGAACGGCACCAATCCGGCGGATGATGCCGGCTGCCTGCAACTGCGTCAGGCGTGCCATCACCTCATCGGCTGACATCGCCAGTTCGGCCGCCAGCGCGGCATAGGGTTCCGGTACCAGCGGCAGCCCCGCTTGCGTGGCCACGATCAGCGCCCGGTCGAGCGGGTCCAGCAAGACCGGCGAGGCCATATCGGCGCGGAGATCGGTGCTCATACCCGTGCCTCCAGCTTCATTTCCACAAAGTACTCCCGCTCTTTCGGGAAGGCATGAACCGGCAAGCCCGTGGCCGTTTCGATCTGGGCAATCGCCTCGGCAATGCCTGCCGGCGTCTCGGTGGCCAGGACGAACCACATATTGAGCGCGTGCTCGCGCCGATAATTGTGCGCCACGGCCGGCAAGGCATTGACCTGCGCCGCGACGGTTTCATACGCGGTCTCCGGTACGGCCAGTGCGGCCAATACAAACGCGCCGCCCATGCGTTCGATCTGATACATCGGGCCAAAACGGGTCAGCACCTTATCGTCCAGCAAGCGCTGCAGACGCGCGATCAGCTCGGCTTCGCTGATGCCCAGACCTTCGGCTGCCGCCTGATACGGTCGCGCGCAGATCGGGAAATCGCCCTGCAATTCGGCCAGTATCCGACGGTCGACCGCATCCAGGCAGACATTTTCAGCGGGCCGCTCACGCATAGCGGGCACCTGTCTGCTTGAAACGGGTGCGCGAGAACAGGACATCATGCGCGCAGTCTTCGAGGTTCAGTGTCTGGCGCAATTCGGCAATGCGCGTCGTCACCTCAGTGCGGTCCTGACCATGGATCATGCAAAAGAGGTTATAGGGCCAATGCGGCAAGACCCGCGGGCGCCGGTAACACAAGGTCACCCCTTCGGCTTCGGCCAGGGCTCGCCCCAGTTCGCCCACCCGCGCCTCGGGAATATCCTGCACGAGCATGGCATTGGCCGTATAGCCCAGTTCATGATGCCGGACCACGACCCCGAAACGCTTGATCGCGCCGGCTTCCAGCCAGGCGCCGATCTGCCGGAGCACATCGGACTCGGAGAGTCCGATACGCTCGGCAATTACCTGGAAGGGACGGATGAACAAGGGCAAGCCTTCCTGCAGCACGCCAATCAGGCGCCGGTCGCACTCCCCCAGCGGGACCGGCTCGGCTAGCGGGCGCGCCGTCGCGCGCACCGTCTTGGCATCGCCGCTCAAGGAAAAACCCAGGTCGATATGAAACTCTTCGAGCAGTGGCAAAACGAGAATGGGATAACCGGCCGCCGACTCGATGGCACCCAGGGTAGCCTGCAAGCGGGCCTCACTGCCCGCCGTGACGACAAACCACAGGTTGTAGGCATGCTCCCGCTCGTAGTTGTGATTGACCTCGGGAAAGCGGTTGACCGCTGCTGCCACGCTGGCAAGCTGCGCCGCAGGCACGGCCATGGCTGCCAGGGTCGAGGCGCCGATCCGCTTGGGCGCAAAAACGGCCCCGACGCGGGAAATCTTGCCTGCCTGACGCAGTGTCTCCAACTGACGGATCACCACCCGCTCCGCGACGCCCAGGCGGGCAGCCAATTCGGCAAAGGGGGCCGGGCAGAGCGGAAAGTCTCGCTGAAACTCGTTCAGCAGGCGAAATTCAAGCGCGGTGTCCATGATCTCAGAAGCCAATCCGCGCCGCACGCGTCGAGAAGAAGATGCCGGACGGGCTCTCTGCCGGGATTTCCCCCCGCACGGTGAAACGCTGGGTATCGATGATCACCACCTTGTTGTCATCCCGCGCCGACAGCCAGACACTTTCGCCACGCGGCGCAAACTCCATGTGCAGAATGCCGCGTCCAGGCTGCATTTCCTGCACCACCTTGCCGGCCAGGGTGTCGATCACATCGAGCTTGGCATTGTCCGGGAAAGCGAAATTTACCCAGATCTGGCGTCCATCCGGGCGTGCCATCACAAACACCGGCTGACCGCGCACGGGAATCCGCACCACTTCCTGCCAGGTCCGGGTATCGACGACCAGCACCTCATGCCGGCCGATCGCCGGCAGATAGGCTTTGCCCTGCGCCACGGACCAGCCGCGCAAATGGGGCATCTTGAAGACCGGCAGCTTTTCCTGGCCGCGGCCATAATTTTCCAGAATCTTGCGGGCGCCTTTTTCCGGCTGCCAGAGATCGAGCATCGCCACGCCATCCTCGCCGAACAAACCCGCCAGGAAATAACGGCCATCCGGTGTCACCAGGCCATCGTAAGGTTGCTTGCCGGCCGGATAGCGCTCGGTCTTGGGCTGACGCGGATCGGAAAAATCGGTCACCCAGATTTCACCGCCCTCAAACAAGGCATAGGCAAACCGGTTGCCCGCCGTATCGGCCAGCCCGACCACCTTGGAGAATTTGCCCGGCGCGTATTCCGCCGGCACTTCGGAGAGCAGTTCCAGGGTTTCGGCATCGAAGGCCTTGATGCCGCCCGGCGTGTAGTTCTGGGCAACCACAATCCGGCCGTCCTGCGAAATCGAACCGCCAATCGCATTCCCGGCCTGCATGACGCGCTTGACGATGCGCTCGGCCAGCAAATCCACCTTGGTCAGCCCACCATCCCGGCCAAAGATGTAGGCGTAGCGCCCATCCCGGGAATACACGGCCGAGGCATGGGACAGATCGCCCAGCCCCTCGATCCGGGCATAGGGTGCCTGTGTGGTGGTATTGACCAGCGTCAGCTTGCCGCTGGCCCGCTCAATGACCAGCCCGAGATCCCCCGTACCTTTCAGGGGGGGGGCGGCACAGGCAGAGAGCAATGCGGCCAGCAGGCCCAGGCAGAGGATACGAAATGGCTTCATTTTGGAAACTCGTGCATCAGCTTATCGACAATCCAGGCAGCCTCGGCCTCCGTCAGAAACTGGCGGAACGGCGGCATCGGGGTGCCCGGACGCCCGTAATAAATCGTCGCCGCCAGGCCTTCCGGCGGCTTGTCCTTCAAATCGGCCGGCAGGAGTGCCGGCCCCAGCCCGCCTTGCAGGGTCATGCCGTGACAGGACCCGCAGTCCTGCCGCACCAGATGCACCAGTTCCTTCTGGCGCGCGGGCGGCGGCTCGTTGGCCAAGGCGACGGTCGACACCGCCAGCAAGGCAAAAATCAGTTCAGTCTTCAACAACAATCTGCCCTTTCATCTCGGGATGCGGGCCGCAGTGATAGTCGTGCCGCCCCGGCTGTTCAAAACGCATGGACCACGTTTCATCCGGGAAAAAACGGTCCGACTCCAGGCCTCCCAGCCCGGGAAAGCGAACGGAATGGCTGGTCCGCTTCTCGGCATTGAGCCAGCGCACCGTGTCGCCTGTTTTGATACGTAGGCTACTCGGCTCAAAACGATACTCGACCACCTTCACCGTATGGGTGTCAGCCCAGGCCGGCACAGCGAAAAAGAGCGCCAGCATGGCTGGCGCTCCCTGTCTTGCCCAGCGGATCAGGCAATCCCGTTCAGACATCGCTTACTGCTTGGCCGCCTTCACGTCGCCGTCCGCACCCAGACCAATGGTGTGACCAAAGGAGACGTGGTGGAAACGACCGGAAGCATGGTCGGCATGGATGGCGATACCGAAAGGCACGGCCTTGCCCGGAGCCATGGCAACGCCACCGGCCAGCTTGCGGGTGAAGGTCACGGTCCAGGTGTCGCCATTCTTGGCACCCTCTGCCGTCACCCCGGCCTTGCCGCCGGTCATATTGCGCTTGTCGGTGACGACACCATCAGCGGTTTTGCCGCTGCTCGACCATTGCATCAGGTCATAGCTGCCGCTGGTCGTGTATTTGGTCTTGTCCTTGCCATTGGGCATGCCCTTGGCGTCCTGGTGACAGGTCTGCCAGCAGCCCACCTGATCGCCCATGGCAACCTTGGCATCCGGGAACATCACGGTGGCCTTGACCTCGTTGTCCTTGTCGCCATGATCAGCGCCCCCAGCCGGGGCCTTGAAAGTCAGGCGTACGTAAAGGTTGGTTGCATCGAAGGCAGCCTGCATGCTGACCGGATAGTTAGCAACCTTGGGGCCACCCTTCGGCTCCATTTCCTTGCTGACCAGACGCTTGGTGTCGAGGCTCAGCTTGCCGTCTTCAACGTGACAGCCGGCACAGGCCTCACCCTTCTTCAGGCCGCTCGCACCGCTGTGCTCGCCCTTGCCGCTCACCCACTCGATCGGAGCAACACCCGGATGGAAAACGTGAATGTCCTTCTTGGGGACTTTCGACCAGTCCGGTGCAGCCAAGGCGGACTGACTCAACAGGGCGCACAAGGCACCGGCAACTGCGAAAGAGATAGTGTGTTTTTTCATTGTGGTCGTCTCCACGAAAACAAAACCTTGCGTATGGCATCCCGTGTGGACGCCTGTAATAGTACGGGGGCTTGCGCCCCCGTTTTTATGCTTCAGATCAAGCAATCAGCAACAGATCAGTAGATGTCGTGCTGGGTGTTGTAAACGTTGAACTTGCCGGTCGGCGTGATCATCTTCGGATCGGTGATGACCTTCTTGACCTTCAGCGTTGCATCGTCATAAACCACGATGGCGGACTGATCGGTCTTGCCACCCCACAGCGAGATCCAGACTTCCTTGCCGTCAGCCGAGTATTCCGGATGCACGGCGCGCTTGACCGCCTTGGTCACCGGCAGACCGGAGTCCTTGGCCACGTTCAGCACAGCCTTCGGCTTGGAGAAGTCGCCCTTGATGTCATACACGGCCACGGAGTTGGCAATGTCGGTATCCGGGTTCATCGGCGCATCCGCCCACAGGTGGGTGGACTTCGGATGGGTCTTCACGAACAGGTTACCGGCACCGATGTGCTTGATTTCCTGAACGACCTTCCAGTTGTATTCCTTGAACTTGGCGTTCTTCTTGTCATCGGACGGCGTCGAGATCAGGGTGATCACGTCAGCGCCCAGGTGACCGGTGGTCCACACTGGACCGAACTTGCCATGCACGAAGTTGGCGCCGCGACCCGGATGCGGGATCTTGGCGGTATCGACCAGCGCAGCCAGCTTGCCGGTCTTGGTATCCACCGCAGCAATCTTGTTGGAGGCGTTGGCCGCCACCAGGAAGTAACGCTTGGTCGCATCCCAGCCGCCGTCATGCAGGAACTTGGCAGAAGCGATGGTGGTGGTCTTCAGGTTTTCGATATCGGAATAATCGACCAGCAGAATCTGACCGGTTTCCTTGATGTTCACCACCCATTCCGGCTTGATGAAGGAGGCGACGATCGAGGCCACACGCGGCTCCGGATGGTATTCGCCATCGACGGTCATGCCGCGGGTCGAGACCACCTTGCGCGGCTTCAGCGTATCGCCATCCATGATCACGTACTGGGGCGGCCAGTAGGAACCGGCAATCGCGTACTTGTCTTCGAAGCCCTTGAACTTGGAGGTATCCACCGAACGGGCATCGAAACCAACCTTCACTTCAGCAACCACTTCCGGCTTTTCCATCCACAGATCGATCAGGGACAGACGGCCATCGCGACCAATCACGTAAACGTAACGGCCGGAGGCAGACAGACGCGAAATGTGTACCGCGTAACCGGTCTTGACGATGGAGCGGATTTCCTTGGTATCGCCGTCGATCAGCGCCACTTCACCCGTATCACGCAGGGTGACGGACATGATGTTCTTCAGATTGAACTTGTTCATCTGCTTGGTCGGACGCTTGTCGACCGGAACCATCAGCTTCCAGGAGTCCATGGTGTCTTTCAGGCTGTACTCCGGCGGCACATCCGGGGTGTTCTGGATGTACTTGGAAATCAGCGTGATTTCTTCCTTGGTCAGGATGTCGTCGAAGTTGACCATGCCACCGTCGGTACCGTAGCCAATGATCTTTTCCAGACGCTGCTGACCGAGCTTGAGCATGCCGCCCTCGGTCACGTTGCCGTCCTTGTCCTTCTTCGACCAGTGCGGCTCCAGGTTCTTGCCGGTCGCGCCCTTGCGGAGCACGCCGTGACAGCCGGCACACCGTTCGAAGTAGATCTTCTTGGCAGTTTCCTTTTCAGCTGCCGTCATTTCGGGTGCCTTGGCATCCTGAGCGAAGGCAGAACCCATGGCCGCAGTCATGGCAGTCACAGCCAGCATACCCACTACAGATTTCTTCATCTTACCTCTCCTAAACACGAAAAACGCGTCAATCCCCCAAACGCGATGGGTGCAAGGTTGAACCTGAGCCCCCCCGCCATCCTTGATACCCATCAAGCTTTTCGTGCATAAGAAATCTTTAATATCAATAACTTATAGTTACTACGGACTAATTCAAACTACTACTTTGGTACTAAACCCGCATTTTGCTGATGCCCCCTATTGGCAGGCTGCCACTTCCAGCATTAGGATGGCCGCCCAAAGGCAGGACATACCATGACGACCCAAGACACACTCCCGGCCGGCAAAGTCTGGCTGGTCGGCGCCGGCCCCGGCGACCCGGAATTGCTCACTTTGAAGGCGGCGCGCCTGATCGCCCGCGCCGATGCGCTGGTCTACGACCATCTGGTCGGCGACGGCATCATGGATCTGGCGCGCCCCGATGCCCGTCGTATTTACGCCGGCAAGGAAGCCTCCAAGCACACCATGCCCCAGGGCGACATCAACCAGCTCTTGGTCGATCTGGCCCGCGAAGGCTTGTCCGTGGTTCGCCTCAAAGGCGGCGACCCCTTCATCTTCGGACGCGGCGGCGAGGAACTGGAGACGCTGGTCGGCTCCGGCATTCCCTTTGAGGTGGTGCCCGGTGTCACTGCCGCTGCCGGCTGCGGCGCCTACTCTGGCTTCCCGTTGACGCACCGCGACCATGCGCAATCGGTCACCTTCGTGACCGGCCACCTGAAAGACGGCACCGTGAATCTGGACTGGCCCGCACTGGCCCGCCCCAAGCACACGGTGGTCTTCTACATGGGCATTGGTGCTGCCGAAGAAATCTGTCGGCAGATGATCAACCACGGCCTGCCGTCAATGACGCCCGCCGCAGTCGTCCGCAACGGCACGCAAAAAGACCAGCAAACCGTACTCGGCACCCTGGGCACCCTGCCCCACCGCATTGCCGAATCCGGGATCAAGCCTCCCGCTCTGATCGTGGTCGGCAGCGTGGTCGGCCTGCACGAAAAACTGAGCTGGTTCGAAGGCAAGGCATGAACCTGCGTTCCCTGATCCTGGCGGCCGGCTTGCTGCTGGCCGGTTCGGCCCAGGCCTACACCATCCCGGAGTTGCGTACGGACTGCCAGGCCGCCGAACCCATCGTCAATGGCGAGCGCGTGACCGATCCCGGCGAATCGCTCAAAGGTGCCCGCTGCATTGCTTACCTGGCCGGCTTTGCAGACAGCTACGCCGTCAGCGACTACCTCGCCAGCAAGGTCGGCATCAGCCTCAACGCCTACTGCCTGCCCAAGGATAACGATCTGACGCGGCGCATGGTCCGTGCCGTTCTGGCACAACTGGATTATCTGCCCACCAACCCCGGTGGCACCACGGCCACCCTGGTGGCAGGCGCGCTTGCACGCACTTTTCCGTGTAATTCGCTTGAATCCGGCAAGTGATTCAGGGATAATCCCGCCTCTACCTGCCCCGGTGGCGGAATCGGTAGACGCAGCGGATTCAAAATCCGCCGCCGAAAGGCGTGCCAGTTCGAGTCTGGCCCGGGGCACCATTCGAGCAAAGCGGCTTTCCTTACGGAAGGCCGTTTTTGTTTTATCCGCCTGACCTTTCCGCCGAACTACAGCCCATGTCGCTGACCGTCGACGATTTCGACTTTCCCCTCCCGCCCGAACTGATTGCCCAGCATCCTGCGCCTGAACGGACGGGCAGCCGTCTGCTGCACGTGCAACAGGCGCAATTGACCGACCTGCGCTTTGCCCAGATCGACAGCTTGCTGAAATCGGGTGATCTGCTCGTTTTCAACGACACCAAGGTCATCAAGGCCCGCTTTTTTGGCCGCAAGGCGTCGGGTGGCCAGGTTGAAGTACTGCTCGAGCGGATTGCCGACGATCGCCATGCGATTGCCCAGATTCGTGCCAGCAAATCGCCCAAGCCGGGCATGGTCCTGCATCTGGCGGACGACGCCTTTGCCCTGACGGTCACGGGCCGCGCCGGCGCCAATGGCGAATTCTTCGCCCTGGAGAGCGTTGACCGTCGGAGCCTGTGGGAACTGGCCGAGGCCTACGGCCAACTACCGCTGCCGCCCTATATCGAACATCCGCCCGAAGGCGCCGACGAAACGCGCTACCAGACGGTGTATGCCCGCACCCCCGGCGCCGTGGCCGCACCGACCGCCGGCCTGCACTTTGACGACGCGCTGCTCGACCACCTGCGCAGCCGCGGCGTCGGCACCGCCTTCCTGACGCTGCATGTCGGCGCCGGCACCTACCAGCCGGTGCGGGTGGACAAGATCGAAGAACACAAGATGCACAGCGAGCGCTTCGAGATTCCCGCCGCCACGGCCGAGGCCATTGCGGCCACGCGGGCTGCCGGCGGCCGCGTCATTGCCGTCGGCACGACCAGCCTGCGCGCCCTTGAGTCCGCCGGGAATCCGGACGGCAGCGTACGCGTCGGCGGCGCTGAAACCGATATTTTCATCACGCCCGGCTACCGTTTCCAGGTGGTCGACCGCATGATCACCAATTTCCACCTGCCGAAATCGACGCTGATGATGCTCGTCTCGGCCTTTGCCGGCTACGACACGATCCGCGCCGCTTACGCTCACGCCATCACAGCGCGCTACCGTTTCTTCAGCTACGGCGATGCGATGCTGCTGGAAAAGAAACAGGACTAAGCCCATGTTGCAATTCGAACTCCTGAAAACCGATGGCGCGGCCCGCCGCGGCACGCTGACGCTGAACCACGGCGTCGTCCAGACGCCGGTCTTCATGCCGGTCGGCACCTACGGCACGGTCAAGGCCATGACGCCGCAGGCGCTGAACGACATCGGCGCACAAATCTGCCTCGGCAACACCTTCCACCTCTGGCTGCGCCCGGGTCTCGATGTTGTCACGGCACACAAGGGGCTGCATGACTTCATGGGCTGGCAGAAGCCGATCCTGACCGATTCCGGCGGCTTCCAGGTGTTCTCGCTCGGCGCCCTGCGCAAGATCACCGAGGAAGGCGTCAAGTTCAGCTCGCCCATCGATGGCGCCAAGCTCTTTCTGTCGCCCGAAATCTCGATGCAGATCCAGCACGTGCTGAACTCCGACATCGCGATGATTTTCGACGAATGCACGCCCTACCCGGCGACGCGCGACGAAGCGGCCAAGTCGATGCGCCTGTCGATGCGCTGGGCGCGCCGCTCGCGTGACGAATTCGACCGCCTGGAAAACCCGAACGCGCTGTTCGGCATCGTTCAGGGGGGCATGTACGAAGATCTGCGCGACGAGTCGCTGGCTGGCCTCGACGAGATCGGCTTCCACGGCATGGCGATCGGCGGCCTCTCGGTCGGCGAACCCAAGGAAGACATGCAGCGCATCCTGGCCCACACCGCCCCGCGCCTGCCGACGCACAAGCCGCGCTACCTGATGGGCGTCGGCACCCCGGAAGATCTGGTGCACTCGGTCAAAGCCGGCATCGACATGTTCGACTGCGTGATGCCGACCCGCAATGCGCGCAACGGCCATCTGTTCACCCGTTTTGGCGACATCAAGATCAAGAACGCGAAGCACAAGACCGATACCGGCCCGCTCGACGCCTCCTGCACCTGCTACACCTGCCAGAACTTCAGCCGCGCCTACCTGCACCACCTCTTCCGCGCCGGCGAGATCCTCGGCAGCATGCTGAATACCATTCACAACCTGCATTTCTACCAGACCATCATGGCGGAAATGCGCAGCGCCATCGAGACCGGCACGCTGGAAAGCTGGTCACAACAGTTCGCCCGTGACCGGGCCAGCGAAGAACGCTGCTAGAATCCAAGGTTTCGTTTCACCTAGTTCTCTGGAGTCATAACAATGATTAGTCTTGCCCACGCCCAGACCGCTGGCGCCGCTGCCGACCCGACCGGTGGCTTCATGCAGCTCCTGCCGATGATCCTGATGTTCGTCGTGCTGTGGTTCCTGATGATCCGCCCACAGATGAAGAAGGCCAAGGAACACAAGGCCCTGCTCGAAGCCCTTGCCAAAGGCGATGAAGTCGTGACCCAGGGCGGCCTGGTCGGCAAGGTCACCAAGGTTGGCGACAGCTATGTGACCGTGGAAATCGCAGCCAACACCGAAGTCGTGGTTCAGAAACCGGCCATCGGCCTGGTCCTGCCGAAAGGCACGCTGAAGTCGCTGTAATTCACTCCAGAAGGCGGCCGCTGGCCGCCTTTTTCGCTTCAAAGCCACCATGAATCGCTACCCTCTCTGGAAGTACGTCACCGTCGCCATCGCGCTGGTGCTCGGCTTCATCTACACCCTGCCGAATTTCTTCGGCGAATCGCCCGCTGTCCAGGTGTCCAGCGCCAAGGCCACACTCAAGGTCGATCAGAAGACCGAGGCCCGCGTCGAGGAAGTCCTGCAAGCCGCCGGCATCGCCCACAACGGCATTCAGCTCGACTTCAACGGCGTCAAGACCCGCTTCAAGGACACCGATACCCAGCTCAAAGCCAAGGATCTGCTGGAAAAGGCCTTCAACCCGGATGTCAGCGACCCGCAATACGTGGTCGCCCTGAACCTGTTGTCCGCCTCCCCGGCCTGGCTGACCTCCCTGCATGCATTGCCGATGTATCTGGGCCTCGACCTGCGCGGCGGCGTGCATTTCCTGCTCCAGGTCGACATGAAGGGCGCCGTCACCAAGCGTCTGGACTCCACCTCGGCCGACCTGCGTACCCAGCTGCGTGACAAGAACCTGCGCCATGCCGGCCTCTCCCGTGAGGGCGAGCGTCTGGTCATCAAGTTCCGCGACACCGAGACGCGTGACAAGGCCCGCAACCTGCTGGCCGACACCCAGCCCGACCTCTCCGTCAGCGAGCAGGGCGACGCCAGCGAACCGCGCCTGGTCGCCACGCTGAAGCCGGAAGCGCAGAAGAAGATCGGCGAGTTCGCCATCAAGCAGAACATCACCACCCTGCACAACCGGATCAACGAACTCGGCGTGGCAGAGCCGGTGATCCAGCAGCAAGGCGCCGACCGCATCGTCGTCCAGCTGCCGGGCGTTCAGGACACGGCCAAGGCCAAGGACATCCTGGGCCGTACCGCGACCCTGGAAATCCGCATGGTCGATGACAGCCCGGGCGGCCTCGAAGCCGCCCTCAACGGCAGCGCCCCGTTCGGTACCGAAATCTACAAGGAACGCGGCGGCCAGCCGCTGCTCGTCAAGAAGCAGGTCGTCCTCACCGGCGACCGCCTGACCGACGCCCAGCCGGGCTTCGACAGCCAGACGCAGGAACCGGCCGTTCACCTCACGCTGGATTCCGCCGGTGCCCGCATCTTCAAGGACGTGACCCGCGAGAGCGTGGGCAAGCGCATGGCTATCCTGCTCATCGAAAAGGGCAAGGGCGAAGTGGTGACCGCACCGGTCATCCGCACCGAAATCGGTGGCGGCCGTGTCCAGATTTCGGGCCGCATGACGACCAGCGAAGCCAATGACACCGCCCTGCTGCTGCGTGCCGGTTCGCTGGCCGCGCCGATGGACATCATCGAAGAACGCACCATCGGCCCGTCCCTCGGTGCCGAAAACATCAAGAAGGGTTTCCATTCGACGATGTGGGGCTTTGCCGCCATTGCCGTGTTCATGATCATCTACTACCAGATGTTCGGTGTGGTCTCGGTGCTGGCCCTGGCGTCCAACCTGCTCTTCCTGGTTGCCATCCTGTCGCTGCTGCAAGCCACGCTGACCCTGCCGGGGATCGCGGCCATCGCACTAACGCTCGGCATGGCGATCGACGCCAACGTGCTGATCAACGAACGCATCCGTGAAGAACTGCGCGTCGGCATGCCGCCACAGGCAGCAATCTCGGAAGGTTACGAGCGCGCCTTCGCGACCATTCTCGACTCCAACATCACCACCCTGATCGCCGGCCTGGCCCTGCTCATCTTCGGCTCCGGCCCGGTGCGCGGCTTCGCCGTCGTGCATTGCCTGGGCATCCTGACCTCGATCTTCTCGTCGGTCGTCGTCTCGCGTGCGCTGGTCAATGTGATCTACGGTCGCCGCAAGAAACTGACCTCGGTCGCCATCGGCCAGATCTGGAAGCCGGGCAACGACGCGGCGACGGTCAACGCCGGGAAATAAGGGGAAATCGACATGGAATTCTTCCGCATCAAAAAAGACATCCCCTTCATGCGCCATGCGCTGAAGTTCAACATCATTTCTCTCGTCACCTTCCTGCTGGCTGTGTTTTTCCTCGCCACCAAGGGCCTGCACCTGTCGGTCGAATTCACCGGCGGCACCCTGGTCGAGGTCAAGTACGAGCAGGCAGCCGACCTCGAGAAAATTCGCGGCGCGCTGGGCAAAACCGGCTTCTCGGATTACCAGGTACAGAACTTCGGTTCCTCGCAGGACGTGATGATCCGTCTGCCGCTGAAAGGCGACCAGAACACGGCCCAGCTCGGCGAATCCGTGATGCAGGCCCTGGCGGCCGACGCTCCGGGGGCAGCCCTGTCGCGCGTCGAGTTCGTCGGCCCGCAGGTCGGCAAGGAACTCGCCGAAAACGGTGCCATGGCCCTGCTGTTGGTCATTCTGGGCATCGTCATTTACTTGGCCTTCCGCTTCGAATGGCGTTTCTCGGTCTCGGCCGTCATCGCCAACCTGCACGACGTGATCATCATCCTGGGCTTCTTCGCCGCCTTCCAGTGGGAATTCTCGCTGTCGGTGCTGGCGGCTGTCCTCGCCGTGCTCGGTTACTCGGTGAACGAATCGGTTGTGGTCTTCGACCGCGTCCGCGAGACCTTCAAGGGCGTACGCGGCCTCAGCACCCCGCAGGTGCTGGACCACGCCATCACCAGCACGATCAGCCGGACCATCATCACCCACGGCTGCACGCAGCTCATGGTGCTCTCCATGCTGATCTTCGGCGGTGAAACGCTCTATTACTTCTCGCTGGCCCTGACCATCGGTATCTGCTTCGGCATCTACTCCTCGGTCCTGGTCGCCAGCCCGCTGGTCATGTGGCTGGGCGTGTCGCGCGAGCAGTTCATTCCGAAACAGAAGAAAGCCGTCGAAGGCGCAACGGAAGACGGCGCCTGCGTCTGATCCGGCGACGGTCGACACAAAAAAACCACCGGTTTTCGACCGGTGGTTTTTTTACGTCTGTTGCTGGCACCTTTGCACGCCAGCGCAAGGCCCGATGCGCTTACCAGGCAGGCGCCGCGCTGGCCGGCGGCGCGGGCGGCGGTGCAGGCAACCAATCGCCGCTCGCCCCCCAGACCAACAACACAGCGACGGCCACGGCCAGCAGGAAGGCAGCCAAGCCGCCGCCGCGCGCCGATTCGGCCTCGCCTTCCGCCCAGCCCGTCACCATCGGCTTGACCAGATTGTGCTTCTTCACGTGGCCATAGAAGGCAATGGCCGCCACATGCAGCCCGACCAGTACGAAAAGCAGGTTGGCCCCCAGCCGATGCAGACCGGCCAGCCGATCGCTCAAATCTTTATCGATCAGCGCGTAGAGCGGACCGGTAAAGGCGATGTCGTCATTGGCAAAGAGACCGGTCAGCAGCTGGGCGGTCAACAGGCCCAGCAGGCCCAAAACGGACAGCGCGCCGAGCGGATTGTGCCCTGCCCCCTGCCAGGCACCGCTCAAGTACGCCTTGATGCGGGCCGGACTCGGCATGAACTGGGCGAAACGGGCATAGGTCGAACCGCAGAGGCCCCAGACCAGGCGGAATCCGATCAGGCCGACAATCACGATGCCGATCCGGGCATGCCAGTCGATCAGGTTACCGCCGATCTGCCCGGTCACCACGGCCGCCACGACGCAGAGCACGAGCAGCCAATGGAAGAGCCGGGTCGGCAAATCCCAGAGTTTGTAACGTTTTTCCATCCCACATCCTTTCCCGCCCGCGACGGCGGCATGAAAAAAGGCGCCCGCAGGCGCCCCTTGAGCCGACCAGCGGCAGATTACTTGTCGTCCTTGCGGAACTTGTCGTGGCAGCCCTTGCAGGTCTCGCCCACCTTGCCGAACTGCGCCTTCAGCGCGGCAGCGTCACCGGCAGCAGCCACCTTGGCCAGTTCGTTGGCTTCCTTGTTGAAGGCTATGGCGACCTTGCCGACGCCTTCCTTGTCGGTGAAGAGTTCCGGCTTGACGCGGGTTTCCTTGTAGCCGACGCCCTTGTCGCTGCCCGGCACGTAGAGTGCGCCCATGCCGGAATTGGCGATGGCGGCGATGGCATTGGCGGCTGCGGCAGCCTGGTCCTTGTTGTAGGAAGCCGGGTTATCGACCAGCATGCCCTTCAGCTTGCCCATGTTCCAGGACATGAAGCTGTAACCGGCCTGGCGGTATTTGATGGCATCTTCGGGCTTCATCTGGGCGGAAGCGGTGCCGGCGATGGCAAAGCCCAGGGCGGCGATCAGCAGCTTGGTTTTCATGGTGTTTTCTCCGTGGCGAGGTATTGTCGTTGGGCGCAACCGGGGCACCCGCTTATTCCACGTAGATTATAGCCAGCTAATATGGTGAAAAAACTTCACATCGGTGAAGCTTTTTCACCAGCCCGTTGACCATTGATCAACGGTAGATCAAAGACTCAGACGGCAAAGACGTGCTTGACGCGCAGCGCCGGGGCGCCCGCTTCGATCTGCAGCAGGCGCGCGATATTCGGGTGCTTGCCCGGATTGGCGCGTTCGTCTTCGGTGTGCTCGGCGAAGATTTCCAGGCCTTTTTTGGCGGCTTCGACATTGATCGAGCCGTAGGTCTGGGCGAGATGATTGTAGACAGCGAGCGAACCCTGGCTCCCGGCCTTGTTTTCGATCGTCGCCGCGACGTTGCCTTCGGCATCGAGCAGGTTGATGGCGGCCAGATGAGAAATACCCGGCAGTTTCTTCAGATTGTCAGCAAAGGACATGATGGACCTCCAAGGAAAAAAAGCGGGGCGAACTCGTGTCGCCCCGTCGGCATGCGGTGGTGTCGGCGCGGCGCTCAATCCCGCCCGGGCCGGAAAATCCGGCTTTTCGGACGGTGGACCGTCGGCGCGTCGCCGGCGCCTTACTTCCAGTCGCGTTTGGCTTTCACCAAACCAATGATCAGACCGGTCGTGAACGTCCCCAGGGGCACGGTCAGGACAATCGCCTTGATCCCCCGCTCCAGGTCGTAGAAGGCCAGCAGCAGGGTAATCAGGGCAAGGCCGATGGCGAGACCGATGGTCCCGCCCTTCAGGCCACCGTTGATCACGTCACGGTCGGTCGTTTTGCGGTTGCCGGCGCAGTGCGGGCAGTAGAGGGCGTCTTCGGGCGCGTCCTGGCCGCACTTGGCGCATTGCATGGGTCAGATCCGCTTGGCCAGCTCGGCAGCCTTGCCGGTGTAATCCCACGGCGTCAGCTTGAGCAGGGCTTCCTTGGCCTCGGCCGGGATGTCCAGCGTCTGCACGAAAGCCTGCATGCCCTCGCGGGAAACGCGGGTACCACGGGTCAGCTCCTTGAGCTTCTCGTACGGATTGGCGATGCCGTAGCGGCGCATCACGGTCTGGATCGGCTCGGCCAGCAGTTCCCAGTTGGCGTCGAGGTCGGCCTTCATCAGGTCGGCATTGATTTCCAGCTTGCCCAGGCCCTTGAGCAGCGAATCGTAACCGAGCAGGGTGTAGCCCAGGCCGACGCCCATGTTGCGGAGCACGGTGGAGTCGGTCAGGTCGCGCTGCCAGCGGGAAATCGGCAGCTTCTCGGCGAGGTGCTTGAGCACGGCATTGGCCAGGCCGAGGTTGCCTTCGGAGTTTTCGAAGTCGATCGGGTTGACCTTGTGCGGCATCGTGGACGAGCCAACTTCACCGGCCTTGACCTTCTGCTTGAAGAAACCGAGCGAGATGTAGCCCCAGACATCGCGATCGAGGTCGATCAGGATGCTGTTAGCGCGGGCGAAGGCGTCGAACAGTTCGGCCAGCGCGTCGTGCGGCTCGATCTGGATGGTGTAGGGGTTGAAGGTCAGGCCGAGCGATTCGACGAAGCGTTTGGCGAAGCCTTCCCAGTCGTAACCCGGATAGGCGGACAGGTGGGCGTTGTAGTTGCCGACCGCGCCGTTGATCTTGCCGAGCAGTTCAACGCCGGCGATGCGGGCACGGGCGCGCTGCAGGCGGTAGGCCACGTTGGCGAATTCCTTGCCCATGGTGGACGGCGTGGCCGGCTGGCCGTGCGTGCGGCTCATCATCGGCACGTCGGCGTGGGCGTGGGCCAGCTCGACCAGCTTGGCGATGACCTTGTCCAGCGTCGGGAGCATGCCCTGTTCGCGGGCATCCTTGCACATCAGGCCGTGCGACAGGTTGTTGATGTCTTCGGAAGTGCAGGCGAAGTGGATGAACTCGCTGACCTTGGTGACTTCGGCATTGGCCTTGGTCTTGTCCTTGATCCAGTATTCCAGTGCCTTGACGTCGTGGTTGGTGGTGGCCTCGATGGCCTTCACTTCAGCCGCCTGCGCCGGGCCGAAGGTATTGACCAGGGCATCCAGCTCGGCGACGGTCGACGGCGAAAAAGCCGGGATTTCGGTGAAATGCGGCTCGGCAGCGAGGGCCTTCAGCCATTCGATCTCGACCTTCAGGCGGGCACGGATCAGGCCATATTCGGAAAAATGCTCGCGCAGGGCGTCCACCTTGCCGGCATAGCGGCCGTCGAGCGGGGAAAGGGCAGTCAAGGGATTGAAAGTCATCGGAAACATCCTTATCGTCAAGCCCATGATTTTACCCGTGCCGCCGATGGCAGGCCATACGCTATAATCGTGTTTCCCTAAACAGAGAATAATCTTGATGAAGCTGATCGGCTCATACACCAGTCCGTTCGTCCGCAAGGTCCGCATTGTGCTGGCCGAAAAGAAGATGGAGTGCGAATTCGACATCGACTCTCCGTGGACGGCTGACAGCGCGGTACCGAACCACAATCCGCTCGGCAAGATTCCCGTTCTGCTGCTGGATGACGGCACGCCGCTCTTCGATTCCCGCGTGATCGTCGAGTACATCGACAACGTCACCCCGAACAACAAGCTCTTTCCCGCCCCGAACCGCGAGCGCATCGAGGTCAAGCGCTGGGAAGCCCTGGCCGACGGCCTGCTCGACGCCGCCGTCGCCGCCCTGCTGGAAGGCAAGCGCCCGGACGGCGAAAAGAGCGCCGGCTGGATCGAGCGCCAACTCGGCAAGGTCGATCGCAGCCTCGCGTTCATGGCGGATGAGCTGGGCGAGAAAAATTTCTGCATGGGCACCCATTTCTCGATGGCCGACATTGCGGTCGGCACTGCCCTGGGTTACCTGAACTTCCGCTTCCCGGCCATCGACTGGCAGGAACGTCACGCCAACCTGGCCAAACTCTACGACAAGCTGATGCAGCGCCCGTCGTTTGCCGAGACCGTGCCGCACGACTGAGCGACGGTCGACCTCGCCAGACAGCAAAAAAGCGCCCGAGGGGCGCTTTTTTCATGGGCCAGTGACGCCCGACGGCGGCTTACTGAATGATGAAACTCGTGAAGAGCACATCCTTCACCCCGGTTTTCGGCGTTTCGTGGATCAGGTGATTGGCAATTTCCTGAATGTGCGCCTGCAACTCCAGCTTGCCTTTCAAGGTTCGCAAATGTTCATCGGTCTGCGTACTGAGCATGAGGATGATTTCATGCTGCAGACGCGGGCGATAGACCTCCAGTTCATGCGCCGCATCCGGCGTTGCCGTATCGAGCACAATCTCGAACTGCAGGTAACTCTTCGGCCCCAGATTGGTCGTGAATTTGAGCGGCGCCGCCCCACCCCCACCGCCATGACCATCGCTCGCCCACACCGGGGACGCCGCCAGCATGCACGCCAGCAGCCAAGCCCTTACTCGCATCGATCTTCCCTTCAAATTGAATTCACCGAGATCATAGCCGAGCACGCGCATCGGCGCGATGACAGGCTCATGACCTCGGTCGACACACCCCGTTCAGCGAATGATGCCACCGCCCAAACAGACACGGCTTTCATAGACCACCACCGACTGCCCCGGGGTCAGCGCCCATTGCGGCTCGGCAAAGCGGAGCTCGCAGGTTTCGCCATCGACACGCTCGATCTGGCAAGGCTGATCCGCCGTCCGATAACGCGGCTTGGCGGTGTACACCCAGTGCGCATGGGGCGCTTCGCCGGCCACCCAGCTCAATTGCTCGGCCAGCAAGTCGTCGCGCAGCAGGGCCGGATGATCGTGCCCCTGCACCACATACAGGACGTTCCGGGCCATATCCTTGCCGGCGACGAACCAGGCATCGTGATCACCGCCCCCCGGCTTGCCTTTTTCCTTGATGCCGCCAATGTGCAAGCCCTTGCGCTGGCCGATGGTGTGGTACATCAGGCCGTCGTGCTCGCCCATCACCACATCGTCGTCCAGGCGACGGATTTCGCCCTTCTTGGGCGGCAGGTAACGCGACAGGAATTCCTTGAAGGGGCGCTCGCCGATGAAACAGATGCCGGTCGAGTCCTTCTTGGCGGCCACGTGCAGCCCTTCCGCCTCGGCAATCTTGCGCACCTCGCGCTTGTAGATATCCGACAGGGGGAACAGGGTTTTCGAGAGCTGGGCCTGATTCAGGCGATACAGGAAATAGCTCTGATCCTTGGTGCCATCTTCCGCCTTCAGCAACTGGAACTTGCCGTCAAACTCGCGCACCCCGGCATAGTGGCCGGTCGCGATCTTGTCGGCGCCCATGCGCAGCGCGTGATCCAGGAAAGCCTTGAACTTGATTTCGGAGTTGCAGAGGATGTCCGGATTCGGCGTGCGCCCGGCCTGATATTCCTTGAGGAACTCCGCAAACACCCGCTCGCGGTACTCTGCCGCAAAATTGACCACCTCGACATCGATGCCGATGCGGTCTGCCACGCTCATCACGTCGATCAGATCCTGACGCGTCGAACAATATTCCTCGGTATCGTCATCTTCCCAGTTCTTCATGAACAGACCGATCACGTTCCAGCCTTGCTGCTTCAACAACAAGGCGGCCACCGACGAATCCACCCCGCCGGACAAGCCGACTACCACCGTTCCTTTAGACATCGGGCCCAGCCCCTTTCTTCCATGCATCCAGCGGCAAAATCACCGCCGGCTCGCCATTATTCACAAACCAGCTATCGACCACAAAATGGTCCTCGCCCCCGTTTTCTGTCACCACCGCCGACCAATGGGCCGGGAAAACCAGTGCGAAATAACGCACTGCCGGCTTCTCCACCCGATGCCAGCGCACATAGCCACGCGCCGCAAGCAATTCAAGCAGCCGCGTCGTCGAGGTCGAATGATCAATGCAATCCATGCGTCCCGGCACGCCCTCATCGGCGTAATTTCCCGCCCGGTCATTGCGGATATCGGACTGTTCCCCCGCCCAGCGGTACAAGCGCCCGATCGCCTCGGCGAGCATTTTGCGCTCGCTTTCAGCGTCGACCGCCGCCCCAAGCAAACGCCGGATTTCACCCAATTGCCCCTCGGAATACACGACATCCGCTTCCGTCAGGCAGCCATAGCCATGGCAAATGCTCAGACGCTCATCGGCCATCAGCGGCAGGCTGAGGCCCAAGAGAAGGAGAAGCCAACCGAGTTTCATGCCGGATAATGCACCAGCAGATCGAGCGGATAGCGCTTGCCGGCCGCGAGATCCTCGATGCAGCGCAGGATCAGCGGGCTGCGATGACGCGCCTGCGTCGCTTTGACTTCGTCCAGCGTCAGCCAGCGCGCAGCAACAATCCCCTCGTCCAGCTTTCGATCCGGGTCATGACCGAGCAGTTCCCCGGCAAAGGCAAAACGCAGGTAGGTGATGTCCTTGCTGGGGTGCTTCCAGTTATAAATCCCGACCAGATGGGTGGGACGGAAGGTATACCCGGTTTCTTCCAGGGCTTCGCGCGCCACGGCATCGCCCAGGGCCTCCCCTTCCTCGAGGTGTCCGGCCGGCTGGTTGAAGGCCAAACCGGCTTCGGTTTCTTCCTCGACCAGCAGGAATTTTCCATCGCGTTCGACGACGGCAGCCACCGTCACATTCGGCTTCCAGATCATGGGGGTATTTCCCAAGGCAAAACCGTTATTTTACCCGCTGATTTCGGCTAGAATTGAGGGCTTTGATAGGCGCAACACGGAGATTACAACCATGTCCATGTCGGATCGCGACGGTTTCATTTGGCAAGACGGCAAACTCGTGCCCTGGCGCGAAGCCACCACCCACGTCCTCACCCACTCCCTGCACTACGGCATGGGGGTTTTTGAAGGCGTCCGCGCATACAAGACCGACAAAGGCACGGCCATTTTCCGCCTCAAGGAGCACACCGAGCGCCTGTTCCGCTCCGCCCACATCTTCCAGATGCAGATGCCGTACTCCGTTGAAGCGCTGAACGAAGCGCAGAAGGAAGTCATCCGCGCCAACAACCTGGAATCCGGCTACCTGCGCCCGCTCGCCTTCTACGGCTCGGAAAAGATGGGCGTTTCGCCCAAGGGTGCCAAGGTGCACGTGATCATCGCCGCCTGGCCCTGGGGCGCCTACCTCGGCGAGGAAGGCATGCAGCGCGGCATCCGCATCAAGACCTCGTCCTACACCCGTCACCACGTGAACATCACCATGGTGCGCGCCAAGGCGTCCGGCAATTACATGAACTCCATCCTCGCCAACAACGAGGCCACCGCCGACGGTTACGATGAAGCCCTGCTGCTCGATCCGGAAGGCTACGTCTGCGAAGGCGCCGGTGAGAACCTGTTCATCGTCAAGAACGGCAAGCTCTACACGCCGGATCTGACGGCCTGCCTCGAAGGCATCACGCGCGCCACGGTCATGCAACTGGCCGCCGAGCAAGGCATCGAAGTCATTGAAAAGCGCATCACCCGCGACGAAGTCTATTGCGCCGACGAAGCCTTCTTCACGGGCACCGCCGCCGAAGTGACCCCGATCCGCGAGCTCGACAATCGCCAGATCGGCCCCGGCCACCGCGGCCCGATCACCAAGGCCCTGCAGGAAAAGTATTTCGACGTCGTGTACGGCCGTTCCGCCGAGCATGCCGATTGGCTCGCTTACATCTGATACAGGGAGATTCCGATGTCCGATACCCAGACCATTGAAGTCACCGCAGACGACCTGCCGCTGCACTGCCCGACGCCGAATTCGCCGCTCTGGAGCCAGCATCCGCGCGTTTATCTCGACGTCCTGAAGACCGGCGAAGTCACCTGCCCGTACTGCAGCACCCGTTACGTTTTCAAGGGCGAAGCCCCCAAGGGCCATCACTAAGCCCGAACCAGCACAGGACGGCGGGCCCAGGCCCGCCGTTTTCACATGAAGAAAGCGCTGATTGTCGCCCCCGCCTGGATCGGCGACACCATCATGGCGCAGCCGCTGTTTGCCCGGCTGCATGCCCAATCCCCCGGACTCGTGCTCGATGCCCTGGCGCCGCGCTGGGTCGCGCCTGTTCTGGGCCGGATGGGAGAAATCCAGGCCATCCATGACAATCCGTTCGGACATGGCCAGCTCGACCTCAAAGGCCGCTGGCGTCAGGCGCGCGAGCTCGCTGCGCAGCACTATGATGCGGTCTACGTCCTGCCCAATTCGCTCAAGTCGGCCCTGGTTCCCTGGCTGGCCGGCATTCCGCGCCGCGTCGGCTTTACCGGCGAATCGCGCTACGGCCTGATCAATGTCCGCCATACGCTGGACAAAATTGCCCTGCCGCTGATGGTCGAGCGCTTTGCCCAACTGGCCGAACTGCCCGGCGCCCCCTTGACGCGCCCTGTTGCTCATCCTGTCCTGCGGTCGACCGCTGCGGAACAGCAAATAACGCTGGCGGCACTCGACATGACCCGCCCGCAACGCCTGGTGGCCTTCTGCCCCGGCGCCGAATACGGTCCGGCCAAGCGCTGGCCGGCCACGCATTTTGCCGAACTGGCCAAACGTTTTGCGGCAGATGGCTACGCCATCTGGCTCTTCGGCTCCCCCAAGGACCATGCCGTGGCCGAGGAAATCGGCCAACTCGCCCCTGGCCTCACACGCAACCTGTGCGGCACCACGACACTCGATCAGGCGGTCGACCTGCTGGCCCTGGCGGATCTTGTCGTCTGCAACGACTCGGGCCTGATGCACGTGGCCGCCGCGCTGGATCGTCCCATCGTGGCACTCTACGGCTCCTCCTCGCCCGGCTTCACGCCGCCGCTCTCGAACCAGGCCGACATTCTCAGTCTCGAACTCGACTGCAGCCCCTGTTTCAAGCGCACCTGCCCGCTCGGCCACCTCAACTGCCTGAACCAGCTGCTGCCGGATCAGGTCTATGCTGCCTGCTGCCAACGCCTCTCGACATGCCCCTGACCCCCTCCGCCAATTTTGCTTCGCCCGACGACGTCGAACATGCCTTCTACGAAATTCTCGCCACCGGTGACGCCGAACAGCTCACCAAACTCTGGGCGGAAGATGAAGAAAGCCTCTGCGTCCACCCGACCGGCGCCCGCCTGACCGGGCTGGGACCGATCCGTGATAGCTGGCGCAGCATTTTCGGCAACGCCAAGCTGCGCGTGCGGGCCGAACCCATTGCCCACTGGCAGGGCAGCGTCCTGGCCATCCACCATTTGATGGAAACGCTGTTCGTCGATGACGACCCGACGCCGCATGGCCCGCTGCACGTGACCCATGTCTATGCACTCGGCCCGCATGGCTGGCGCCTGGTCGCCCGCCATGCCTCAGCGGCCGACGACAGCCATCAGGCCATGGCCGAAGGCGCGTCGCACACCCTGCACTGATGTCCGGCGCCAAGCCTTACCGCGCCCCGGACTGGCTACCGGGCGGCCACGCACAGACACTCTGGCCGCTGCTCATCAAGCCGCGCCCCATTTCCTTGCGACGCGAGCGCTGGGACACGCCGGACGGCGACTTCATCGATGTCGACTTGCTCGACGGCCCGCCGGAAGCCCCGTTGCTCGTGCTCTTTCACGGGCTGGAAGGCAGCGCCCACAGCCATTACGCCATCAGCACCGCCCGCCGCTGCCAAAGCCTGGGCTGGCGCTTTGCGTTGCCCCATTTTCGCGGCTGCTCGGGCGAACTCAACCGGCGTCCGCGCGCCTACCATTCGGGCGACAGCCAGGAAATCGACTGGATTCTGCGCCGTCTGCACAGCCAGCAAGGCGGGCAGCGCCTGCACGCCGCCGGCGTCTCGCTGGGCGGCAATGCCCTGCTCAAATGGGCCGGCGAACAAGGTGATGCCGCCCGCGAAATCGTCACCGGCGTCGCCGCCCTGTGTGCCCCGCTTGACCTGGCCGCCTGCGGCCACGCCCTGGCGCGCGGTTTCAACACCATTTACACCCGCCACTTCCTGAGTACCCTGAAACGCATATCCGCCGCCCGGCTGCAGCGTTTCCCGGGCCTGTTCGACGCCGCCCGCATGCGGACCGCCCGCAATCTCTGGCAATTCGACGATGCCGTCACCGCCCCCGTCCACGGTTTCAAAGGCGCGGACGACTACTGGGCCCGCGCCTCGGCCAAACCCTGGCTGAAACACATTGCGGTGCCGGCGCTGGCGGTCAACCCGAAAAACGACCCGTTTTTGCCGGCGCCCCATCTGCCCCAACGCCACGAGGTCAGCCCGAGCGTACGCCTCGAACACCCGGACGCCGGCGGCCATGTCGGCTTCGTCACCGGACCTTTCCCGGGACGGCTGGACTGGCTCCCGGAACGGCTAGTACACTTCTTTCTTTACGAAACGTCATAAGCGAACATCATGCGCACCCTGCCCGCTGAAATCTTCAAGGCCTACGATATCCGAGGCATCGTCGACACCGCCCTCACCCCCGAGGTGGTTCGCCTGATCGGCCAGGGACTCGGCTCCCTCGCCATCGAACAAGGTCAGACAGCCATCGCGGTCGGGCGTGACGGCCGCCTCTCCGGCCCCGCGCTGGCCGGCGCCCTGATCGACGGGATTGTGGCGGCTGGCTGCGACGCCATCGATATCGGTTGCGTACCGACCCCGGTCACCTACCTTGCCGCCTACGAACTGGGCTGCCATTCCTGCGTCTCGGTCACCGGCAGCCACAATCCGCCGGACTACAACGGCCTGAAAATGGTCATCGGCGGCACAACCCTCGCCCAGGAGGCCATCCAGTCGCTCAAGCGCCGCATCGAAGCCGGGGATCTGAAAACCGGCCAGGGCCAGCGCCGCCAGGCCGATGTCGGTGAAGCCTATGTCAGCAAGATCGTCGGTGACGTCAAACTGGCGCGCCCCCTGAAGATCGTCATGGATTGCGGCAACGGCGTCGCCGGCGCCATCGCCCCGGCGCTCTTCGAGCGCCTCGGTTGCGAGATCGTGCCGCTCTACTGCGAGGTCGACGGCCATTTCCCGAACCACCATCCGGACCCCTCCAAACCCGAAAACCTCGCCGATGTGATCCGCGCCCTGCGCGATACCGATGCCGAACTGGGCATCGCCTTCGACGGCGACGGCGACCGCCTCGGCGTCGTGACCAAGGATGGCGAAATCATCTATCCGGACCGCCAGCTCATGCTGTTTGCTGCCGACGTGCTGTCGCGCGTGCCGGGCGGCCAGATCATTTACGACGTCAAATGCACCCGTCTCCTGGCCCCCTGGATTCGCCAGCACGGCGGCGAACCGCTGATGTGGAACACCGGCCACGCACTGGTCAAGGCCAAGCTGAAGGAAACCGGCGCCCCGCTCGCCGGTGAAATGTCCGGCCACACCTTCTTCAAGGAACGCTGGTATGGCTTTGATGACGGCCTCTATACCGGCGCCCGCCTGCTCGAAATCCTGAGCCGCAGCGCCGATGCCAATGCGCCGCTGAAATCGCTGCCGAATTCGCCGTCGACCCCCGAGCTCAATATCAAGATGGCCGAAGGCGAGCCCTTCACCCTGATCGATACGCTGAAGGCCGAGGGGAAGTTCGAAGGGGCCACGGAAAAGATCACCATCGACGGTGTCCGTGTCGAATATCCGGACGGCTTCGGCCTCGCCCGCCCGTCGAACACCACCCCGGTCGTCGTGCTGCGTTTCGAAGCCGACAACGAAGCCGCGCTGGCACGCATTCAGGCCGCCTTCCGGCAGGCCCTGAACGCAGCCTGGCCAGGCATTCAGCTGCCCTTCTGACGGCACAGCGCGGCATGTTTGGCGACATGCCGTTACCAAAGCGCCACATCCAGACACCCCGATCTCGTTAAGATCGGGGTTTCCGTTCGTTCCAGCAGAGCCACACCATGCCCATCCTGATCACCCATCAACGCCCCGCCGGCAGCACCGGGCTGTTCGGCAAACTCCTCTCCGGGATCGTTGCCGCATTGACCCTGATTGTTGCCCTGGCCTTCTCGGTCGTCGGGCTGGCCGTGGCCGGGGTGCTCGCCGTGGTGGTCGGCGGCTATCTGTGGTGGAAATTGCGCGCCGTCCGGCGCGCCATGGCCGAGGCGAGCGCGACGGTCAACGCCGCGCAACAGGCCAAAACCGCCAGCACTGAGAACGTCGACCGCAGCCCGCAAGAGGGTCGCGTCATCGAAGGCGAATGCATCCGGGAAGAACGCCCCAGCCGCTGACGGGGCTCATCCCCGAGCTGCATCGCGCCATCAAACGGCCAGCAGCATCGGGCCGGCAGCGTCGGGGAAAGCCAGCTGCTTTCAGTGCTGGTCGAGCAGGACCGAACTCTCGCAGCCGACGCGCAGACCGCCCCAGTGGCGGCCATTGACCATGATCGGCATATTGATTTCGGAGAGAATTTCCCCGGTATCGCGGGCATAGGTCTGCAACAACAGCGGTTGCAGGTTTTTCGCCGCACGCTGGCCGGTCTGGTCGTCCCAGATACGACGGGTCCGGTTACCCACGAGGTCGGTCTGATAGTCGCCGGTCAACGGCTTCGAATATTTCAGGTTATGGATGGCGGCATAGCCCTTCACATCCAGCATCAGGGCATAGACCCCGCCTTTCAGGCGTGACAAGGCCCGCTCGGCAATCGGCTGAATATCGCGCTCAAATGCAGCGGCATAGCTGACATCGTACTTCTGCGGATTGGTATTCGGGATCGGACGGTAATTCTGATCCCAGATATTGACCCCCTGCTTTTCCAGCTGGGCCAGCATGTTCTGGGTTTCTTCCAGATACAGGCGAGCCTGAGCGACGATGTCATCGAAGGTACCGCGCCCGATCTTGAAGCGGGAGACCAGTTCCTGCACGCTTTCCGTTGCCTGGCTCAGCGTCAGGGCCGACCGCTCCGAGGACTGCATGCTGCCCGCCACTTCGTTGGACAAGCCATGGACCTGGGTTACCGCATCGTGCACCTGCCCGTTGGTGGCAGTCAGCTCCTCCATGGCCGAGGCAATCTGGGTCAGCTGATCCCCGGTCTGCTCGAAATCACCCACCATGCGGTTGAACTCTTCCGAGGAACGCTCCACGACCTCGCGCGTCTGCTCGATGTCGGCATTGATGGTCTGGTTTTCCGTCTGCGTGTCGCGCACCAGCTGAATCATGCCGCCGATGTTGTCGTTGATTTCCTGGGTCGCCACATTGACGCGCTCGGCGAGTTTGCGCACCTCATCCGCCACCACGGCAAACCCGCGCCCCATCTCGCCAGCCCGCGCCGCTTCGATTGCCGCATTGAGCGCCAACAGGTTGGTCTGGTCGGCAATATCCTTGATCAGGCCGGCGATCTGGCGAATGCTGTCGGAACGCTCGGCGAGATGGCCGACGGTTTCATTGAAGCGGGACAGCTTGACCGAGACAGCCTGCACCTTGCTCACGATGTCGTGCATTTCGTGGAGCGAGGCCCGTGCGGTTTCCAGATTGGCATCGGTTGAATTGGCAATCTGATCGGCCGAGCGCGACACTTCCTGAATCGCCTGCGTGGCCTCGTTGCTGGCGCCAAACACGGCATCGGCAATCTCGCCCTGCTGACGGGCGCGCAGCGCGGTCGATGCGACCGTCTTTTTCACCACCACCGCCTCACGCGCAATATTCACACTCATCTTGCGCACTTCGCCGATGATTTCCCGCATCTTGTCGGCAAAGCGGTTGTAAGACACGGCCAGGGTACGCAACTCGTCGTGCGTCATGGTCGGCAGGTTGCGCGAAAAATCGCCCTCGCCGCGCGCGATCTCGTCGAAAATCGTCGTGATGACCCGAACCGGGCGCAAGATCAGGAAACGGAGATAGAGCACCTGCAACACGTTCCAGCACAAGGCCACCGCGGTCAGCACCAGCATCAGGGTCAAGCCGGCGTCCAGGCTGGACGAAATTTTCGCCAGCAATTCAGGCGCCACCTGCGCGCGCGACAACTCCGCCGCAATCGCGTCTTTCTGGCGGATGTAAATGGCCAGATAGACCACATCAATCAGGAAGAGCAGCAGAAAACTCATCAACTTCTTGGTCAATGAGTTCCAGAACGTGCGCTCGTTCCAATCGTAGAGTTGTCTCAGCAGGTTCATTGTTAATTTCTTGTGAATTTGTTACAGAAAACGAATTCAACCCGGACACAATCGTGTCGTCAACCTGTATTCGCGCCCGACCTTGCCGGGGAATTCCCGATATTCATGCTGCACCGCATTTCACGAGAGCGAACATCATTTCGCAATGTGAAACAAAACGGTTATCACATTGAAAAATAAATAAAAAATATTGTCTTATGTCTTATATAAGACTATTGCTGTCCTGCAAAAAAATCTCTATACTGTCCTTCATCGTCAAACACAACTCCGTGTTGGACGCACCGATTAAACCCAACCAACCTCCTGAGGAATTCACATGAGCACTCGCGAACAGCAAATCGCCGCCCTGGAAAAAGACTGGGCTGAAAACCCCCGCTGGAAAGGCGTCAAGCGCGGTTACTCCGCCGCTGACGTGGTTCGTCTGCGCGGCTCCCTGCAGCCGGAATACACCCTGGCCCAGCGCGGCGCCAAGGTCCTCTGGGACAAGGTTAACGGCGGCGCCAAGAAGGGCTATGTGAACGCTTTCGGCGCCATCACCGCCGGTCAAGCCATGCAGCAGGCCAAGGCTGGCCTGGAAGCCGTGTATCTGTCCGGCTGGCAAGTTGCTGCCGACGGCAACACCTCCGAAACCATGTACCCGGACCAGTCGCTGTACGCCTACGACTCCGTGCCGACCATGGTTCGCCGCATCAACAACACCTTCAAGCGCGCTGACGAAATTCAGTGGTCCCGTGGCATCAACCCGGGCGACGAAGGCTTCATCGACTACTTCCTGCCGATCGTTGCTGACGCTGAAGCCGGTTTCGGTGGCGTGCTGAACGCCTTCGAACTGATGAAGAACATGATCGCCGCCGGTGCTGCCGGTGTTCACTTCGAAGACCAGCTGGCTGCTGCCAAGAAGTGCGGCCACATGGGTGGCAAGGTGCTCGTCCCGACCCGCGAAGCCATCGAAAAGCTGATCTCCGCTCGTTTCGCCGCTGACGTCATGGGCGTCCCGACCCTGATCCTGGCTCGTACCGATGCCGAAGCCGCCAACCTGATCACCTCCGACTACGACGAGAACGACAAGCCGTTCCTCACCGGCGAGCGCACCCAGGAAGGCTTCTACCGCGTCAAGAACGGTCTGGAACAGTCCATCTCCCGCGGCGTTGCTTACGCACCGTACGCTGACCTGGTCTGGTGCGAAACCGGCGTGCCGGATATCGGCTTCGCCCGTGAATTCGCCCAAGCCGTGCTGGCCGCCTGCCCGGGCAAGCTGCTGTCCTACAACTGCTCGCCGTCCTTCAACTGGAAGAAGAACCTGAACGACTCCCAGATCGCTTCCTTCCAGGAAGAACTGTCGGCACTGGGCTACAAGTATCAGTTCATCACCCTGGCTGGTATCCACGTCAACTGGTACAACACCTTCAAGTTCGCCCACGCTTACGCTCGCGGCGAAGGCATGAAGCACTACGTCGAAATGGTTCAGGAACCGGAATTCGCTGCTCGCGAACAGGGTTACACCTTCGTGTCGCACCAGCAGGAAGTCGGTACCGGTTACTTCGACGAAGTCACCACCGTCATTCAGGGCGGCTCCTCCTCCGTCAAGGCCCTCACCGGCTCCACCGAAGAAGAGCAGTTCCACTAATCGATTTCCACGATTTAGGCATCCCCGCCGCCCCCGGGCGGCGTTGCAACCGGCCCCCACAAGGGGCCGGTTTTTTTATACCCACAGAACAAATGCGGATTCCATTACCCCCTCACTCCGAGACGGGCGTAGAATGAACTCAACAGATTCAGTAACCGAAAAGGAGTAGCACCATGTTTCCCGAATACCGCGATCTGATCACCCAGTTGAAGACCTCGGACCGCCACTTCCTGAACCTCTTTGACAAGCACAACGAGTTGGACCAGAAGATCAAGAACATGGAAGCCCATATCGAACCGGGCACCCCGATCGAAATCGAAAACCTGAAGAAGGAAAAGCTGGCGCTCAAGGATGAGTTGTACACCCACCTGCGCAAGGCTGAAGGCGCCCGCACCGAAGCCTGAGCCCCCACCGCACAGGTATCAAAGGAGCCAGTCCAAAACGACTGGCTCTTTTATTTCAGGGATTCCTTATCTCGCCTTTTACTGAGGCAGATCAAAATCCTCCTGAATCACCCTCTCCAGAATCCGGTTTTTTGCGTTAGCCGAGCATGAAACGATTCTGGCAAAGTTTTGGTGAGCACATCCTGGCGCCGACCGAACTGAACGGTCGCCAGCTGATTGAAATGCTGACGCCCGCAGGGCGTTCCATCCATCTCAGACGCCACGCCGCCAGCGTGATCATTGCCCGCGTGCGCCTGATTGCTGCCCTCTTCGCCATTCTGGTCCCGCTGTTCGGCATGGTGGATCTGCTGGTCTTTCCCATCGAACTGGCCGTCAAGCTGATTGCGCTGCGTTTTGCTGCTGCCGGCATCTTTGTCGCACTCGCCTGGCCGCACGATGTCTCGGCAGCCCATCCCTATCGTCACGGCATTGCGCTGCTCGTCTGCCTCCTGCTTGTCCCCCCGCTTTTCCACTTTTTCTCAAGCGGCTGGCTGCAGGCACACACGCACACTCCCATGCAGCAGTTCATCGCCTTGCTGTACGGCTATCTGCCCATGATCGTGCTGGGCGGGCTGGCGATTTTCCCGCTCACCGCCATCGAGAGCCTGCTGCTCTCGCTGCCAGTCATCCTGACCAGCCTGTTCACGCTCCTCTTCCACGGCCAGACCCTGGGCCTGGTCGAGCATGGCGGGGCGCTCTGGTTCATGATCATGATGCTCGGCGTGGCCATGTTCTCCGGCATGAGTCAGTGCCACTACATGGCGACCCTGGTCAACAAGGCCATGCACGATCCGCTGACGGGTGCCTACACCCGCCAATCCGGCGAAGAAGCCCTGAGTCTGCTCATGCGCCTCAGCGCGCTCTCAGGCAACCCGCTCACGCTGGCCTTTATCGACCTGGATCGCTTCAAGGCCATCAACGACACTTACGGCCACGAAGCCGGTGATTTTTGCCTGAAAACCCTGGCCGAACGGCTGCAAACCACGCTGCGCAGAAGCGACCTCCTGATTCGCTGGGGCGGTGAGGAATTCGTTGCCGTGCTGCCGGACACGCCCATCGAGCGCGCGCCCATCCTCTTTGAGCGTCTGCGCCAGCAAGGCTTTGGCACGCGCCCGGACGGTTCTCCCCTGACCGCCTCCATCGGCGTCGCCCACAGCCACGAACCCGGCGGCAACGCCTGGGAAATGCTGATTCACCGTGCTGACGAACGGATGTACCAGGCCAAATCCGGCGGTCGTGACCGCATCGTCTGGCCAAACCCGGCGAGCGCTCAGACTGAAGGCCTGGACCACATCCAGCCGAGCACCCCGGCTGCAAACGCAGCAGGGGCATAGCACCACGGGCTGGGCAGCATGAACGCACTGCCCAGCACACTGATCCCGAGCATGACGGTGGCGGCCAGCTTGGCCACCCGAGGAATGGCCCGGTGATCGCGCCAGGCCAGAATGGCCGGTCCCGCCTGCGGATGCACCAGCAGTCTGGCTTCCCATTCGGGGTGCGAACGGGCAAAAAACCAGGCAGCAAGAATCAGGAAGGGCGTGGTCGGCAGCAAGGGCAGAAATGCGCCGATCACACCGAGCAGCACCGAGAGCGCACCCAGCGCCCGATAAACCGGTCTTTTCATCAACGCAGCTCCCAATAGGCCGGATTGCTGTAGTTATCCCTTAACTGATCGATAAAGAGCCTCACCCGCAGCGGCAAGTGACGCCGCTGCGGAAAAACGGCGTAGATGCCCATGGGCGGCGCCTGCCAGGCATCGAGCACGGAAGTCAGCCGCCCCTCCTTCAGGTCGCGCCCCACCTCCCACAGCGAACGCCAGGCCAGGCCGCGCCCGGCCAGCGCCCATTCGTGCAGAACGGCACCATCATTGCATTCGAAACTGCCGCTCACTTTCCAGGTTTCCACCTCGCCCGTCTCCGGCTGCCTGAACACCCAGCCGCGCTGCTGCCCCAGCGACAGGCAGTTATGTCGCGCCAGGTCATCCGGCGTCCGCGGGACGCCATGCGTGACCAGATACGCCGGGCTGGCCACGACCATGCGCCGCATTTCGCCAAGACGCACGCTGACCAGGCTGGAGTCCGTCATGTCGCCGATCCGGACAGCACAATCGATGTTTTCGTTGATCAGATCGACCAGGCGGTCGCTCAGATTGAGATTGACCCGCACCTCCGGATTGGCCCGCATGAACTCGCCGACCAGCGGCGCCACATGCTGGCGGCCAAAGCCGGCCGGGGCCGACACCTTGAGATAGCCGCTGGCCTGCACGCCCCCGAGCGACACGGCGGCCTCCGCATTGGCCAGATCGTTGAGGAGTTTTTGCGAATCCTCCAGAAAGGCCTGTCCCTCGAAGGTCAGCGTCAGCTTGCGCGTGGTACGGACCAGCAGGCGCGCACCGAGCCGGGCTTCAAGGGCATCGATGCGCCGCCCGATGATGGCGGGCGTCACCCCTTCCAGGCGCGCTGCAGCCGACAAACTGCCTCGGGTTGCGACACTGACGAAGGCTTCAATCTGTTTCAGGCGGTCCATTTGATACTTTTAGTACAAGATGAAATGATTCTAGCCGACTTTCAAGTCTTATATAAGACTCATAGAATGACGTCCATCGCAGTCTTTAATCCATCTTCAATCAGGAGATCCGCATGGCCCTCAATCTGCCCGCCGGTATGCAAATTACCGCCCCCGTGAAGCCCGAATGGGAATCCATTCTGACGACCGAAGCCCTCGAGTTCGTCGCCAAGCTGCACCGCGCTTTCGAAGCACGCCGCCAGGAACTGCTGAAGGCCCGCGTTGCGCGCCAGGCCCGCATCGACGCCGGCGAAATGCCGGACTTCCTGCCGGAAACCGCCCACATCCGCAACGGCGACTGGAAGGTTGCCCCGGTGCCGGCCGCCCTGCAGTGCCGCCGCGTCGAAATCACCGGCCCGGTCGAAGCCAAGATGATCATCAACGCCTTCAACTCGGGCGCTGACTCCTACATGACCGACTTCGAGGATTCCAACTCCCCGAACTGGGACAACCAGATCCAGGGCCAAGTGAACCTGTACAAGGCCATCCGCCGCGAACTGTCGTTCAAGAACGAGAACGGCAAGGAATACAAGCTGAACGACAAGATCGCCACCCTGCAGATCCGTCCGCGCGGCTGGCACCTCGACGAAAAGCACGTGCTGGTCGACGGTCAACGCGTTTCCGGCGGCATTTTTGACTTCGGTCTGGTCTTCTTCCACAACGCCAAGGAACAGATCGCCCGCGGCGCCGGCCCCTTCTACTACCTGCCGAAGATGGAATCCCATCTGGAAGCCCGCCTGTGGAACGACATCTTCGTGATGGCCCAGGACCACGTCGGCCTGCCGCAGGGCACCATCAAGGCCACCGTGCTGGTCGAAACCATTCTCGCCACCTTCGAGATGGAAGAAATCCTGTACGAACTGCGCAACCACTCCGCCGGCCTCAACGCCGGTCGCTGGGACTACATCTTCTCCTGCATCAAGAAGTTCAAGAAGAACAAGGACTTCTGCCTGGCCCAGCGCAGCGCCATCACCATGGAAGTGCCCTTCATGCGCGGCTACGCCCTGGCCCTCGTCCAGGCCTGCCACAAGCGCGGCGCCCCGGCCATGGGCGGCATGTCGGCCCTGATCCCGATCAAGAACGACCCGGTTGCCAACGAAAAGGCCCTGGCCGGTATCCGCCATGACAAGACCCGCGACGCCAACGACGGCTTCGACGGCGGCTGGGTGGCGCACCCGGGCCTGGTGCCGATCGCCATGGAAGAGTTCGTCAAGGTGCTGGGCGACAAGCCGAACCAGTTCGAGAAGCAAGTCGCCGGCAACTTCGGCCCGGCCCAGTGGCTCGACTTCCAGCCGACCACCCCGATCACCGAAGCCGGCCTGCGCAACAACATCAACGTCGGTATCCACTACCTCGGTGCCTGGCTGGCCGGTAACGGCTGCGTGCCCATCCACAACCTGATGGAAGATGCGGCCACCGCCGAAATCTCCCGCTCCCAGGTGTGGCAGTGGGTGGTCTCGCCGAAGGGCATCCTCGACGACGGCCGCAAGGTCACCGTTGAGATGGTCCGTCCGATGATTGCCGAAGAACTGGCCAAGGTGAAGGCCACCGTCACCGCCCAGGGCGAAGACACCGCCACCTACGACCAGGCCGCCGACATCTTCGACCGCATGTCGCTGACCCCGGACTACCCCGAGTTCCTGACGCTGCCGCTCTACGAAGCGATGGCTTAATTACAAGCGTTCAAAAACGCAGAGGAAACGAAAGCGCCGGGGCAACCCGGCGCTTTTTTCTTGCCGCTTCAGGACATGCGGGTAAAACCGGATTGCCAGCCCGCCCCCTTCCTTGCACACTGCCCCTCCCTCCGCCCGAGCACGCCCATGGAAATCCTCATCGACATCGTTCTCAAAGCTGGCCGTTCGGCTGTCGAGCTCTCGCTCTTCGTCCTCCTGCCCGTGATGGTCGTCATGCTTTCGCTGATGCGCCTGCTGGAGGCGAAAGGCGTGCTGGACAAGGTCGTGCATGTGCTGGCGCCGGTGTTGCGCCCCTTCGGTCTGACCGGCCTGGGTGTCTTTGCCGCGCTGCAGATCAACTTCGTCAGCTTTGCCGCGCCGATGGCGACCCTGAGCATGATGGAGCAACGCGGTGCCTCGGATCGCCATCTGGCCGCCACGCTGGCCATGGTGTTCGCCATGTCGCAGGCCAACGCCGCGCTGCCGATGATGAGCATGGGCCTCAATTTCAGCCTCGTCCTCGCCTGGTCGGTGATCGGCGGCCTGTGCGCGGCGGCGGCCACCTGGTATGGCTTCGGCCGCCAGTTGTCGGCCATGGAAGGCACGGTAGACGAAACCCTGCATCATCCGGTGGCCGAGACGGCCAAAGGCCTTCTCGACGTGATCAACCGGGCCGGTGCCGAAGCCTTCAAGCTGGCGGTCGGCGCCATCCCGATGCTGGTGCTTTCGCTGGTTGCCGTCACGGCATTGAAGAAATTTGGCCTGATTGACGCGTTGACCGTCGGACTCACGCCCTTCCTGGCTGCCCTGGGTATCGATCCGGTCCTGATCCTGCCGGCCCTGACCAAATACCTGGCCGGCGGCACGGCGATGATGGGCGTGATGGACGACATGCGGCGGGCCAGCCTGGTCAGCCTGGAACTGCTCAACCAGAGCGCGGGCTTCCTGATTTCGCCCTTCGACCTGCCCGGCGTGGCCATCCTGATCTCGGCCGGACCGCGTCTGGCCCGGGTCTGGAAGGTCGCTGCACTGGGTGCCTGCCTGGGCATCGCCGTGCGCACGGCCGGACACATTCTGTGCGCGTAAAAGGCCATTAGGGTAAGCACCAATGGCCCTTCACGCCGCCCGGACAAAGAATTAAGGGATGTTTCTCCGCCCACCGCCCAATCTGCCGCGCACCCCCTGGCTGTGGCTCGCGCCCTATGTCGCCATCGGGATCTTTGCCGTGGCCATGCTCGTCATTACCGCCCTCCTGCAATGGCGGGAGCAGGACACGGCTCACTCCGCCCTCGAAGGCGACATGCACTGGGCCGAACGCACCATCGAGAACCGGCTGCATGGCCACCTCGATTTTCTGTCCGAGCTGGCGCGCGATCAGGAATTCCTGCAACTGACCTATGAAGCATTTCAGGTCCGCGCCGCCCGCTATGTGCAGGAACACCCGGAAATCGGCGCCATCGTCTGGGTCGACACCGAAGGCCGGGTGGAATGGGTGGCGCCCAACGAATCCAGCCTGACGTTCGTCGGCGAACAACTGCCGGGAATGCGCCAGGGCGCCCTGCAGGAGGCCTTGCGGACCCGCTTATCCGTGTTTTCGCCCGACTACCCGGATGTCAAACAACAACGCGCCCAGGACATCATCTGGCCGGTGCAGCGCAGTTCCAGCGACCTGGGCGCCTTCATCGCCATGCAGTCGCTCGAGCAACTGATCCGCAACACCCTGCCGGCCACCTTTACCGCCCGTTACAGCCTGACCCTGCTCGATGAATACGACCGGGAGATGTACACCAATTCGTCGGTGACCCCGACCGACCGCCAGATTTCCGGCACCATCCGGATCGATCTGCCAAATAACCGGCTCGGCCTGAATATCGTCGCCTACCGGGGCGGCGGGGCCTGGCTGCCGTTCCTGCCGGCCATCCTGATCATCACCCTGACCGTGATCGTTGCCGGCACGCTGCTGCAGCTGCGCCGCCACGCCCGCAGCCGCGCCGAAACCGAAGACAAGCTGCGTGCCGCCTACGCCTTCCGCCAGGCCATGTCGCAGTCGCTGATCACCGGCCTGCGCGCCATCGACCTGCAAGGCCGGATCACCTTCGTCAATTCTGCCTTTTGCCGCATGACCGGCTTTGATGAAGGCGAGCTGGTCGGTCTGGCGCCCCCCTATCCCTACTGGCCCCCCGAAGAGTTCGACAAGCTCCAGGAAAATATCGACCAAGCCTTGGCTGGTCGCGCCCCGGCCAGCGGTTTCGAGATGCGCATCATGCGCAAGAATGGCGAGCGCTTCGATGTGCGCCTCTATTTCTCGCCCCTGATCGATGCCGATGGCCGCCAGATCGGCTGGATGGCCTCGATGAACGACATCACCGAGCCCAAGCGGGCCCGCGTCGAACTCGAACGCGCCCATGAGCGCTTCACCACCGTGCTCGACGGTCTGGATACCGCCGTGCACGTTGCGGATGTCCGTAACGGTGAAATCCTGTTCGCCAATCGCGCCTTCCAGAACATTTTCGGTTACGACACCGTCGGCCGCGACTCCGAAATGGTCACCGCGGCCTGCCGCCCCCATCCGGAAGCTCTGTCGCACGACCCGGCTCAGCTGACACCCGATGCATTGCCCTGCGAGGTTTTCGACGGGGAGATCCAGCACGCCCTCTCCGGCCACTGGTATCACGTTCACGAGCGCGCCATCCGCTGGGTGGACGGCCGGACGGTGCGCGTCCAGATGGCGGCCGACATCACCGACCGCAAGCACATCGACGAAGTCAATCTGCAACAGCAGAAGCGCCTCGAACAGACCTCCCGCCTGATCACCATGGGGGAAATGGCCTCCTCGCTGGCGCATGAGCTGAACCAGCCGCTCTCGGCCATCGCCAACTACTGCGCCGGCTGCATCAAGCGCATGCAGGCCGGCAATTACCGCTTCGAAGACCTGCTCTCCGCGATGAACAAGGCGGCCGAACAGGCCGAACGCGCCGGCAAGATCATCCGCCGCATGCGTGACATGGTGAAAAAAGGCGACCCCAAGCGGGTCCCCGTGCATCTGAGCGAACTCATCGAAGAAACCCGTGCGTTTGCCGACATCGAGGCCCAGCGGACGAATACGCAGATTCTGGTGGAAGTGCCTGAAAACTTGCCTCGAATCGTCGTTGACCGCATCATGATCGAACAGGTGCTGTTGAACCTGGTGAAAAACGGCATCGAGGCCATGCATGGCATGCCGGTCGAACGACGGCAACTCGTGATTCGGGCACACCCGATTGACGAGCGCATGGTCGAAGTCGCCGTCGCAGATCGCGGACACGGCCTGGCCGAAGACGATATCGAGAAGATTTTCGCGCCCTTCTACACGACCAAGCCGGAAGGGATGGGAATCGGCCTCGCGATCTGTCGCTCGATCATCGAGTTTCACCAGGGCCGGCTCTGGGTGGAGGCCCGCCGCGAAGGCGGCAGCATTTTCCGTTTTACCGTACCGATGATCGAGGACGACGAAACCGATGAGTGAGCTGACGCAAACGATCTATGTCATCGACGATGACGAGGCCATGCGCGACTCGATGACCTGGCTGCTGGAAGGCGAAGGCTACCGGGTCGCCTGCTTCGACTCCGGCGATGCCTTTCTCGGTGCGCTGCGCCCCGACCTGCGCGGCTGCATCGTTCTGGATGTCCGCATGCCGGACATGAGTGGCCTGGAGTTACACGAAAAACTGCTGGCGCTGAACTGCATGCTGCCGGTGATTTTCGTCACCGGACACGGCGACGTCCCGATGGCGGTCTCCGCCCTGCAACGCGGCGCCTGCGACTTCATCGAAAAGCCATTCCACAACGAAGACCTGCTCTCGCGCATTCATCGTGCGCTCGCACTGGACACGGAAATTTCCGCCCGCCGTCAGCGTGACCACGAAATCAGCCACCGGCTCGATCAGCTGACACAACGGGAACGCGAAGTCATGCACCTGGTGGTTGCGGGCAAGCTGAACAAACAGATTGCCGACACTCTGGACATCAGCATGAAGACCGTCGAAGCGCACCGCGCCCGCGTCATGGAAAAAATGGGGGTGCGCACCCTGGCCGAACTGGTCAAGGCGGTCATGAGCTTCGAGGATCAAACGCGCGGCACGGCCTGAGCCGTCGCGCCGATGACGCGGGATGCGGCAAGGCGGCCGCATCCGCGCCTGCCATCAAAGACGAATGATGTCGTCGCCGTCCCCGCCGAGGCCGCTGTCGTACTGCAGCTGATCACGCACTTCCTTGCGGCGTAGCAGCTTTTCCTGAACTTTGCCGGGCAGGTCGGTAAACAGGATGATTTCCTTGGAAATCAGCAACTCGATCGTATCTTCGATGACGCGGACGAAATCGCGGTCAAGCTGGGTCAGCTCGTTTTCGCGCCAACGGTCATGAATGAACTGCAAGACCTCCGGATTGTCCGCAGGCAAGGCCTCCTGAGCCTGACCGATCGGCATGGGATGCAACTCGCTGATCCGCCCTGCTGAATCTCTCGCTACGTACAACATCCGGACATTCTCCTATTCATCATCAACGTGAAGTCTGCAACAGACTGTAGCGCTTTGCAACGCCCACACCCCAGTTCAGTAGTTCTTGTAATTGCCTTTGGGGGGCATTTTCGGTGTGCCGAAATACGTGGCAGGCGGTACCTTGAATACCGGCTTGCCCTGCTCGTCGTAATTCAGCTGCACCGACTGGGACTGCGGCTTCTGGCGACTGGCCGAAATATCGAGGACGGGCGCCCGTGCTGCAGCCGGACGATCGAGCTCGGTACGGACAATCCGCACGCGCTCGGCAGCGATCCGCTTGTCGATGGTGTCGGTCGACATCCCTCGTGCCACCAGTTTTTCGCGCATGCCGAGCAAATCGTCCAGTTCCTTCGAGTTCTTCAACGAACGACGCGGCTCACCCCAGGTTTCCTTGGGCTTGCTCACGGCAATATTGAACTCCTCGGGATTACTCACCATACGGGCCAGCCCAAGACGGTTATGGCGCATCGCCCACTCCAGGGCACCATCACCCCAATCGTTCTTGACCGTGCGGTCCGCCCCTTTTTCGATCAGCTTGCGGGCAATATCCTCGCGCCCCTCATAGACGGCCATCATCAGGACGCTGGAGCCATTCGTCGTCTGGGCATTGATATCCGCCCCCTGGGCCATCAGGTTATCGACCAGTTCGGCATGCCCGGCAAAGGCAGCGTAATGCAGGGCTGACCATTGCTTCGGGCCGGCATTGATGCGCGCCCCCCGGTCAATCAGCCATTGCACAGCCTTGCTCTGGCCACGCCAGGCAGCAAGCGCCAATGCTGATTCACCATTGTCATTTACCCGGTTGATATCCGCCCCCCGCGAAAGAAAGAGGCGCATCAACTCCAGATTGCCTTCCCAGGCGCCAATCATCAGACCAGAACCGATACGGCTGCCCATAAAATCCGGCGGCAACCCATTGTCCAGCCAGGTTTGCGCCTGAGCGACATCTCCCAGTTCCATGTTCACGACAAAGCTCACCGGATCCGGCAGTTTTCCCGCAGAAACAGCGATGCCCGGCAAAACCAGGCCCAAGCCGATTATCATGGCGGCCAGTGCATTTCCCGGTCTGGTCGTACGTGTCCGTTTCATTCCCTCTTCCTTGCCTTGAGCAACTGCCGATTTTCTCATGACCCGGCGCGATTTTCGGCTGGCCGCCGCCCTTTTCTGCTCCCTGATGTTGCATGCAGCCCCGATGCTGCCGGCGCTGCTGAGCACGCCCTCATCCGGCAAAAACCCCCCTGCGCCGCCGTTGACCGTCGAACTCGCCCCGGCACGCCCGAGCAGCCCCGCACTCCGACTGGACCCACCGCCCAAGGCCGATACGGCAGCGACGGCGAAAGCCACGCCGCCCAAACCATTGCCGCCCACCAAAGTAGCAGCGCAGGGCCCCAACTGGGTTCGCCAGGTACGCGAGCACCTGCAGAAGCTCGATCAGCAAGGGCAGTTCTACCCGAGGGAATCCATTGCATTGGGCGAACAGGGCGAAGTGTTGGTTTTGTTAATTTTGAACAGCGAAGGCCAGGTCGTCGGCAGCCGCATCGAACAGGGTAGCGGCTACCCCCGTCTCGATGAGGCTGCCTTGCGTGCCGTCCGCTCATTGCGCGGATTGTCGGAGGATGCCCCCCGGGAAACACTGATTCCGGTCCGATTCCGTCTGAAATAGGGACTACGGGGAAATACCACTTTCCTTCCCTTCATAAGCGTGCAATGATGGGAAAACGACATTAATAACAAAACAGGAGAGGCCCTATGTTCGCAAATGCCACCCTACGCACACGCTTGTTCCTGATTGTGCTGGCCGCCTTCCTGGGCATGGCCATCCTCGCGGGGATCAGTGCCTACAACGCCCGTGAAGCCCTCATGGAGAGCCGCAAGGCGCTCATCAAGGCCGGTGTTCAAGGGATGTACAACGCGGTCGCCGAACTGCAAAAGCTCGAATCCGAAGGCAAACTGAGCAAGGAAGACGCCCAGCGCTTTGCCCGCGACACCCTGCGCAGCGCCCGCTACGGCGGTACCGATGGCAAAACCGAGTATTACTACGCGTGGACCATGGAAGGGGTTGGCGTTTCGCACATCAAGCGGGAGCTTGAAGGCCAGCTGATGATCGACAAGATCAAGGATGGCCAGGGCCGTTACACCATCCGGGACATCATCAGCGCCCTGAGCAGTGCCTCCGAAGCCTTTGTCGAAACCTCCTTCCCCCGCCCCGGCGGCAAGGAAGCCCTGCCCAAACTCCAGTTCGTCATGAAATTCCCGGCCTGGAACTGGCTGATCGGCACCGGCATCTACACGGACGATATCGACGCCGAATTCCGGCAGATTCTGATCCACCATCTCATCACGGCATTGGGACTGACGGTGCTGATCGCGCTGATGAGCTTTGCCATTGCCCGCAGCATCCTGCGTCAGATTGGCGGCGAACCGAGCGAAGCCGCCGCCGTGATGCAGCAGGTTGCCTCTGGCGACCTGACCGCAAAACTGCCGACCACCGTTCCGGGCAGCCTGATGGCGGCACTGGATGGCATGGTCAAATCGCTCCATGACCTGATTCATCAAGTGCGCGGGCACGCCAACACCCTGGTTCAGAATGCCGAGCAGATCAAGCATGCCTCGGACGAAGTCGCCGTCGCCGCCGAGCATCAGTCCGATGCCACCTCGGCCATGGCCGCGGCAATCGAAGAGCTCACCGTCAGCTCGAACCACATCTCCGACAGCGCCCGCGAAACCGAGCAGGATTCCCGGGATGCCATGTCCCTGGCCGATGAAGGTTCGCACCGTGTCGATCAGGCAACCCATGCCATCCAGAAGATCGCCAACACAGTCAGCGAGGCATCCAACCGCATCCGCGCCCTTGAAGAGCGCGCCAGCCAGGTGTCCACGATTGCCAACGTGATCAAGGACATTGCCGGACAAACCAATTTGCTGGCGCTGAATGCCGCCATCGAAGCCGCCCGCGCCGGCGAGCAGGGCCGCGGTTTTGCCGTCGTGGCGGACGAAGTCCGCAAGCTGGCTGAACGTACCGCCCTGGCCACGACCGAAATCGAGCAGATGATCAACGGCATCCAGACCGAAACGGTCGGCGCCGTCGATGCGATGAGTGCCGCCCTGCCGGAAGTCGAGCAAGGGGTGCATTTGGCGGGTCAGGCCTCCGAGTCCCTGCGCAGCATCGAAGCAGGTGCCACGCGCACCCTCGATCGTGTCGGCGAGGTCGCCAGCGCCACCCGCGAGCAAAGTGCAGCCAGCACCGCCATTGCACAGCGCGTTGAAGAGATTGCCCAGATGGTGGATGAAACGACTGCCACCATCCGGGGCACGGCGGAATCCGCCACGGACCTGGAGCACATTGCCCACGACCTGATGCGCCAGATCGACCGTTTCAAGGTCTGACCCTCCCTGCGCACATCCAAGGCCGGCTGATGCCGGCCTTTTTTATTGCGCTCGTGCTGCACCGAAATAGGGGAAATCCACAGCAGCAAGCCGGTACAAAGGCTGGCAAACTCGTCTATAACAAAAGTTATAAACCTGCCTTCCAACCCCGGAGGAGACCATGGCACTGTTCAATCGCATGAACATTTCGACCCGCATGCTCATCATCATGCTGCTGAGCGCCATTGGCTTCATCGCGCTGAGCACCATGGCACTGGTCGAGATCAAGACCACCATGATGGAGGACCGGAAGACCAAAATCCGGAATCTGGTCGAATACGCCCACACCCAGCTGGGCTTCTACGACACCCAGGTCAAGACAGGCAAACTCACGCTGGAACAGGCTCAGAGCCTGGCCAAGGATGCCCTGCGTGCCGCCCGTTACGACGGCAAGGAGTATTTCTGGATCAATGATTTCCACCCCACAACGCTGATGCATCCCATCAAGCCGGAGCTGGAAGGCAAGGACCAAACCGGCAACAAGGACGTAAACGGGAAGGCCTTGTATGTCGAATTTGTCAATGTCGTGCGCGCTCAGGGCGCAGGGTTCGTCGATTACTACTGGAGCAAGCCGGGTAGCGATGCCCCTGTTCCCAAGCTCTCTTACGTCAAAGGCTTCGAACCCTGGGGTTGGATCATCGGCACGGGAATCTACATCGATGATGTGGATGCAGCCTTCAAGAAGGATGCCCTGCTGCTCGGCAGCCTGTCAGCGGTCGTCCTGTTTGTCCTGATCCTGCTCGGTTATCTGGTCCGTACCAGCATCGTGCGCCAACTGGGCGGCGAACCGAATGAAGCGGCTGCCATCATGCATCAAGTGGCCGCAGGCGACCTGACGGCCAGCGTCAGCAATGCGCCTTCCGATAGCCTGCTGGGCGCACTGGACAACATGGTGCGCACCCTGCGCGGCCTGATTGGCGAAATCAACAGCGGCGCCAACCAACTGGTCGACAATGCCGAGCAGATCAAGCACGCCTCGGAAGAGGTGGCGATTGCCGCCGAACGCCAAGCCGATGCCACCTCGGCCATGGCCGCCGCCATCGAGGAACTGACGGTGAGCTCCAACCACATTTCCGACAGCGCACGCGAGACCGAACATGACTCGCACGAAGCCATGAGCCTTGCTGCACAAGGCAGCGAGCGTGTCGAAGAAGCCACCCTGGCGATCAAGAACATCGCCAGCACGGCGACCGAGGTCTCGGCCCGCATCCACGCCCTGGAGGAGCGCGCCACGCAGGTGTCATCGATTGCCAACGTGATCAAGGACATCGCCGGACAAACCAATTTGCTGGCCCTGAACGCCGCCATCGAAGCCGCCCGCGCCGGCGAACAAGGGCGTGGCTTTGCGGTGGTCGCCGATGAAGTCCGCAAGCTCGCGGAACGCACCTCGCTCGCCACCACGGAAATCGAGCAGATGATTTCCGGCATCCAGGGTGAAACGGTGGACGCCGTCAGCGCCATGAACACAGCGCTGCCCGAAGTCGAGCGCGGCGTTGAACTCGCCGCGTATGCCAGCGACTCGCTGCGCAGCATCGAAGCCGGGGCGCACCGGACGCTGGATCGGGTCGGCGAAGTGGCCAGTGCGACGCGCGAACAAAGCGCAGCCAGCACCTCGATCGCCCAACGCGTCGAGGACATTGCACAAATGGTGGATCAAACGACTGCAACCATCCGGGGAACCGCCGATTCAGCCGGTCATCTGGAAGGCATCGCCTTGAACCTGAAGCAGCAAATCAGCCGCTTCAAGATTTGATCCGCATCGCGGCGCAAGGGCGGGTACCGGCCCGCCCTGCCCTTCAGATGGCCCCGTCGGCGCGCATCCGGGCAATCTGTGCCGGCGGATAGCCCAAGGCCGCCAGCACGTGCTCCGTATGCTCGCCCAGCCCCGGGCCGATCCACTCGGTGCCGCCCGGCGTGGCGGACAATTTGGGCATGATGCCGGGCATCTTGAAGGGCTTGCCGTCCGGCAACTGTGCGGTTTCAAACATCTGGCGCGCGATGAATTGCGGGTCTGCAAACATGTCGACCGCCGAATAGACGCGCGATGCGGGCACTTCCGCCGCCTCCAGCACACGCAACACCTCGGCTTCGTCGTGCGCGCCCACCCAGGCATCGATCAGGGCGTACAGTTCGTCACGGCGCGCATCGCGCCCCGCATTGTCGGCCAGCCCGGGATCGTCGGCCAGATCGTTACGGCCCATGGCACGCATCAGGCGCAGGAAGATGGCATCGCCGTTGGCGCCGATCGTGACGTGCTTGCCGTCACGGGTCGTATGGGTGTTCGAAGGCGTGATCCCCGGCATGATGTTGCCGGTCCGTTCGCGCACGAAACCGAAGACATCGAACTCCGGCACCATCGACTCCATCATCGCGAACACGGCTTCATAAAGCGCCACATCGACTACCTGCCCGGCCCCGCCGTTCACTTCCTTGTGGCGCAGCGCCATCAGGGCGCCAATGGCCCCCCAGAGCGCGGCGATCGAGTCGCCAATCGAAATCCCGGTGCGTACCGGCGGGCGATCGGGGAAACCGGTGATGTAGCGTAACCCCCCCATCGACTCGCCGACTGCGCCGAAGCCCGGCTGATCCTTGTAAGGCCCGGTCTGGCCGAAGCCGGAAAGGCGGACCATGACCAGGCCCGGGTTGTCGGCCTTGAGTTGCTCCCAGCCCAAGCCGAGCTTTTCCAGCACGCCCGGACGGAAATTCTCGACCAGGATATCGGCCTCGGCAATCAGGCGGCGCACAAACTCACGCCCGTCCGGATGCTTGAGATTGGCCGTGACCGACTGTTTGTTGCGGGCCTGCACGTACCACCACAGGGAGGTGCCTTCATACAGCTTGCGCCACTTTCGCAGCGGGTCGCCGCCATCCGGCGACTCCACCTTGATCACCTCGGCGCCGAACTCAGCCATGATGCGGGTGCAGAACGGGCCGGCAATCAAGGTCCCCAGTTCAACGACCTTGAGCCCGGCCAGGGGTTTTTGTGTTTCGCTCATTTCAGGGTTCCCAATGTTCAACCTGCATTTTCTGCCCGAGCAGACGGTCGACCGTCGCCGCCACCTGCTGCGGCGCACCGCTGGTCGCGATGCGCACCTGGCCGCCCCCCTGCCCCTGCAACCCTGCCCCGGCCAGCAGCCGCTCCAGTTGGCGGGCCACGGCTTCACCGGTATCGAGCAGGCAGGTGCCGGGCGGCATACGGGCGGCGATGGCCTCGGCGACCCAGGGGTAATGCGTGCATCCGAGGACCACGACATCGGCCCCGGCCACGCGCAATGGCGTCACATAGGCATCCAGCAGGGCGGCCACGGTTGCACTCTCCGTGCCGGCTTCCTCGATGGCATCGGCCAACCCCGGGCAAGGCTGGGCAATCACCTGAATACCCTGGCCGTGGGCATCGACCAGACGGCGAAAACGCTCGCTCTGCAAGGTGCGCGTGGTCGCCAGGACGCCGATGACGCGACTTTGGGTCAGCGCGATCGCCGGTTTGACGCCGGGCTCCAAGGCCACGATGGGCAGATCGATGGCCGCCCGGATTGACTCTGCAGCGGCGGCCGTTGCCGTATTGCAGGCCACCACCAAAGCCTTGCAGCCGCGCTCGGCCAGGCGTTCGGCAATACGCACGCCACGCTCGCGCAGAAAGGCTTCCGGCTTCTCGCCATACGGCAGGAAACGGGTATCGGCAAAATAGAGAAAGTCCTCGTGCGGCAGGCGCGCCCGCAGTGCCTGCAGGACCGTCAGCCCCCCCAGGCCGGAATCGAAGACTGCAATCGGTTTGGCGTTCAAGAGTGTGTTTCTGCAAAAAAGAAGCCCCCTCACGGGGGGCTTCATTCAACCATAAAAGCGGCTGACTTACATGCGCTCGATCATCGCATCGCCAAACTCGGAGCAGGAAATCTCGTTCGCACCAGCCATCAGACGAGCGAAGTCGTAGGTCACCTGCTTGTCGCCGATGGCGGCTTCCATGCCCTTGATAACGAGGTCGGCGGCTTCCTTCCAGCCGAGATGACGCAGCATCATCTCAGCGGAAAGGATGAGCGAGCCCGGATTGACCTTGTCCAGCCCGGCATACTTGGGTGCCGTACCGTGGGTGGCTTCGAAACAGGCATACTTGTCCGAGATGTTGGCACCCGGCGCGATGCCGATGCCGCCCACCTGCGCGGCCAGCGCATCGGAAATGTAATCGCCGTTCAGGTTGGTGGTGGCGATCACGTCGTACTCGGCCGGGCGCAGCAGAATCTGCTGCAGGAAGGCATCGGCAATCGAGTCCTTGATGGTGATTTCACGCCCGGTCTTCGGGTTGGTGAAATGGCACCACGGGCCACCGTCGATGAGTTCGGCGCCGAACTCATCCTGGGCCAGCTTGTAAGCCATGTCACGGAAGAGACCTTCCGTGAATTTCATGATGTTGCCCTTGTGGACGATGGTCACCGACTTGCGGTCGTTGTCGATGGCGTACTGGATCGCAGCGCGCACCAGACGCTGGGTGCCCTCGACGGAGACCGGCTTGATGCCGATGCCGGAAGATTCCGGGAAGCGGATTTTCTTGACGCCCATTTCCTTCTGCAGGAAATCGATGACCTTCTTCACCTGCTCGCTGTTCGCGGCCCATTCGACACCGGCATAGATATCCTCGGTGTTCTCGCGGAAGATGACCATGTTGGTCAGTTCCGGATTCTTCAGCGGGCTCGGGACGCCCTTGAAATAACGCACCGGACGCACACACTGGTAAAGGTCCAGTTCCTGGCGCAGAGCGACGTTGAGGGAACGGATGCCGCCGCCGACCGGGGTCGTCATCGGCCCCTTGATCGAGACTGCGTATTCCTTGAGCGCATCGAAGGTTTCTTTCGGCAGCCACTCGTCCGGACCATACAGGCGGGTGGATTTTTCGCCGGCGAACACTTCCATCCAGTGAATTTTCTTCTGGCCGCCGTAGGCCTTTTCAACCGCTGCATCGATGACCTTGATCATCACCGGCGTGATGTCGATCCCGATGCCGTCCCCTTCAATGAACGGAATGATCGGATTGTTCGGGATCGGCTGACCCGGAACGATTTTCGCACCACCTTGCGGCACTTTGATGTGAGAAGTCATAGCCACACTCCATGGATTGTGATCGGGCGACGGTGATCGTCGGATAGCCCTGTCTGACAAGGACAACCCGGCCCCGGTCTCGGGGGCCAGTTCAGTGGCGAGATTATGCGGCAAAAACTTGGCGGCTGTCAGCCGAGGCGCCCAAACGAAAACGGCCCGCCGACCGCAGACGGTCGACGGGCCGCAGGGGCCGGATTTCAGGCTCAGGCAGCCAGCACAGCCTTCAGTGCCGCATTGAAGGTCGGGCTCGGACGCATGATCGCCTTGCACTTGTCGGAATCGGCCTTGTAGTAACCGCCGATGTCGGCCGGCTTGCCCTGAACGGTGGTGAACTCGGCCACGATCTGGGCTTCGTTTTCGGTCAGGGTCTTGGCCAGCGGGGCGAACTTGGCAGCCAGTTCTGCATCTTCGGTCTGGGCAGCCAGTTCCTGGGCCCAGTACATGGCCAGGTAGAACTGCGAGCCGCGGTTGTCCAGCTCACCGGTCTTCGGCGACGGGGACTTGCGGTTGTCGAGCAGCTTGCCGGTTGCGGTATCCAGGGTCTTGGCCAGCAGCTTGGCGCGCGGATTGTTTTCCTTGATGCCCAGGTCTTCCAGGGAGACGGCCAGGGCCAAGAACTCACCCAGGGAATCCCAGCGCAGGTGGTTTTCCTCGGTCAGCTGTTGCACGTGCTTCGGTGCAGAACCGCCGGCACCGGTTTCGTACATGCCGCCACCGGCCATCAGCGGAACGATGGAGAGCATCTTGGCGGACGTGCCCAGTTCCATGATCGGGAACAGGTCGGTCAGGTAGTCGCGCAGGATGTTGCCGGTCACCGAGATGGTATCCAGGCCGCGGGCAACACGCTCCAGCGTGAAGCGCATGGCGCGGACCTGCGACATGATGCGGATTTCCAGGCCGGTGGTGTCGTGATCCTTGAGGTAGGTCTCGACCTTCTTGATCAGCTCGGCTTCGTGCGGACGGTACGGGTCCAGCCAGAAGACGGCCGGCATGCCGGAGTTGCGGGCACGGGTAACGGCCAGCTTGACCCAGTCGCGGATCGGAGCGTCCTTGACCTGGCACATGCGCCAGATGTCGCCCTGCTCGACGTTCTGCGTCAGCAGCACTTCGCCGGTGTCGATATCGACGATGTTGGCGATGCCGTCTTCAGCGATTTCGAAGGTCTTGTCGTGTGAACCGTATTCCTCGGCCTTCTGGGCCATCAGACCGACGTTCGGCACGGTGCCCATGGTCTTCGGATCGAAGTTGCCATGCCACTTACAGAAGTTGATCATCTCCTGATAGATGCGGGCGAAGGTGGATTCCGGCATGACGCACTTGGAGTCGTACTGCTTGCCGTCGGCACCCCACATCTTGCCGCCCTGACGGATCATGGCCGGCATGGAGGCATCGACGATCACATCGTTCGGCGAGTGGAAGTTGGTGATGCCCTTGGCGGAATCGACCATGGCCAGCTTCGGACGGTGTTCCTGGCAGGCGTGCAGGTCGCGGATGATTTCGTCGCGCTTGGATTCCGGCAGGGTCTTGATCTTTTCGTACAGATCGACCATGCCGTTATTGACGTTGATGCCCAGTTCGCTGAACAGCGCGCCGTGCTTCTCGAAGGCTTCCTTGTAGAAGATCTTGACGCAGTGACCGAACACGATCGGGTGCGAGACCTTCATCATCGTCGCCTTGACGTGCAGGGAGAACAGGATGCCGGATTCGCGGCAATCTTCCAGTTCCTGCTCGTAGAAGTCGCACAGCGCCTTCTTGCTCATGAACATGGAGTCGATGATTTCGCCGGCCTGCAGGGCAACCTTCGGCTTCAGGACGGTGATCTTGCCGCCCTTGGCGATCAGTTCCATGCGCACGTTGCGGGCCTTGTCGAGGGTCATCGACTTTTCGCCGTGGTAGAAGTCACCGTGGTGCATGTGCGACACGTGGGTGCGCGACCACTGCTTCCACTCACCCATGGAGTGCGGGTTCTTGCGGGCGTAGTTCTTGACGGCGAGCGGTGCGCGGCGATCGGAGTTGCCTTCGCGCAGAACCGGGTTCACAGCGGAACCCAGGCACTTGCCGTAACGGGCAGCGACATCCTTCTCGGCGTCGCTGGTCGGGTTTTCCGGATAGTCGGGGATGGCGTAACCCTTGGCCTGGAGTTCCTTGATACAGGCCTTCAGCTGAGCCACGGAAGCCGAGATGTTCGGCAGCTTGATGATGTTGGCGTCCGGATCCAGGGTCTTCTTGCCCAGTTCAGCCAGCGTGTTCGGAACGCGCTGTGCTTCGGTCAGGTATTCCGGAAACTCGCCCAGCACACGGGCAGACACGGAAATATCCGCTTTTTCGATCTCGATGCCAGCCGGCCCCGTGAAAGCACGGACAACCGGAAGAAAGGCACAGGTCGCGAGCAGCGGTGCTTCGTCCGTGAGGGTGTAGATGATTTTCGACTTCTCACCTGCCATGAGTGTATCCCCTTGCGTTTGGATTGGATTATTCGGGCCTGCGGCGCCCGTTTTCTTGCACTTCGGAACAGCAAACCCCGAAGTTTGCGCCCCTATTCTTTCTCAGTCAACGAAATGACTTTTCACATTGTGATTCAAGGACATCCGCACAATCGACAAAGGCACTTGGGGTGTTAATATCGCCGCAGTTTTCGCCTCCCAACCCTCATGAAGATTTCTGTCGGCCTCTACGGCTCCAACGCACACCAGATTGCCCTGGCCATGATTCAGGGCTTCAACAAGCATTACACCCTGTTTCGCCAGACCTGCCGCGAGGCCAAGACGCGTTTCGAGCAGGGTGACTGGCTGGGCGTGCACAAGGCCGTCAAGGAACGGATCCGCTTTTACGACGACCGCGTCGATGAGTGCGTGGCGCGCCTGTGCAAGGAGTTCGATGCGGAAAACCTGGACGATGCAAGCTGGCAGCAGGTCAAGCTGCTCTACATCGGGCTCCTGCTCAACCACAAGCAACCGGAACTCGCCGAAACCTTCTTCAATTCGGTGACGACCAAGATCCTGCATCGCACCTACTTTCACAACGATTTCATCTTCGTCCGCCCGACCATCTCGACCGAGAATCTGGAAGGCGATATCGATGCGATCTATCGCAGCTATTACGTCCACGCGCACGGCCTGCGCGGTGCCATCCGGCAGATCGTGCAGGACTTTGGCTGGCAGCGCCCCTTTGCCGACCTCGAGCGCGATGTGAATTACGTGTATCACGCCATCCGCCGGCATCTGAAAGGCATGCCGACGCGCGACGTGAATTTCCAGATCCAGGTGCTGGGCGCGGCCTTCTACCGCAACAAGGCGGCCTACATCATCGGCAAGGCGATCAACGGCGCCACCGAATACCCCTTCGCCATCCCGGTCATGCATGACGAGGCCGGGCAGCTTTATCTCGACACCATCCTCCTCGACGCCTGGCGGATCGGCCTGCTCTTCTCGCTGTCTCGCGCCTATTTCATGGTCGATATGGAAGTGCCGTCGGGCTATGTGCAGTTCCTGCGCTCGATCATGCCCAACAAGCCGCGCTCCGAGATTTACATCATGCTCGGCCTGGGCAAGCAGGGGAAGACGATGTTCTTCCGCGACTTCATCTATCACCTGCACCACTCCGAAGACCAGTTCACCATGGCCCCCGGCATCCGCGGGCTGGTCATGCTGGTGTTCACCCTGCCCTCCTACCCCTACGTCTTCAAGATCATCAAGGATGTCTTTGGCAGCTCGAAGGAGATGGACCAGGCCACGGTGAAAAAGAAATTCATGCTCGTGAAGCAGGTCGACCGTGTGGGCCGCATGGCGGACACGCTGGAATTCTCCAACGTGATGTTCCCGCTCGACCGCTTCAGCGAAGAGGTGCTCGACGAGCTGCGCCAGCTGGCGCCTTCCAAGTTCGAGATCGACGGCGACCAGCTGATCATCAAGCACCTCTACATCGAGCGCCGGATGGAGCCGCTGAACATCCACATCGACCGGATGGACAAGAGCAACAACCAGGAAGGCCTGGAACACGCCATCCGCGAATACGGCAGCGCCATCCGCGAACTGGCCCAGGCCAACATTTTCCCGGGCGACATGCTCTGGAAGAACTTCGGCATCACCCGCTATGGCCGCGTCGTGTTCTATGACTACGACGAAATCGAATACATGACCGACATCCACTTTCGCAAAATCCCGCCCGCGCCGGATTTCGAAACCGAGATGTCCGGCGAAGTCTGGTATCCCGTCGCCCGCAACGACGTTTTTCCGGAGGAATTCGCCACTTTCCTGCTGGGGTCGCCACTGGTCCGCAAGCTGTTCATGAAGCACCACAAGGACCTGCTCACCCCCAAATTCTGGCAGGAAGCCCAACAAAAGATCCGCGACGGTCACGTCGAGGATTTTTTCCCGTATCCGCAGGAACTGCGCTTTCACCACAGCCCACCGGCTGCTGATTGACGCGGTCGACACCTAAAAAATAACTAAATCCCTTTTATTGCATTTTTTGGAGAACCCCCCATGCCGCTGACCATTGCGGTTGTACGAGAACGTGCTGCCGGCGAAAGCCGGGTTGCCCTCGTTCCCGAAACGGCCAAGAAATTTGCCGCCCTCGGCGCCGCGCTCCGTATCGAGCAAAGCGCAGGCGTGCAAAGCCACTTTCTGGATTCGGACTACGCCGATGTGCAGGCCGTACCGGGTATTGCCGACGCTTACGCCGGGGCCGACCTGATCCTGCGCGTCACCCCGCCCTCGCCGGAAGAAATCGCCGCGATGCCGGAAGGCGCCGTGCTCATCGGCCTGCTGAAGCCCTTTGAGAGCAAGGAACGTCTGGCCGCGCTCAATGCACGGAAGATCACCGCCTTCTCGCTCGAACTGCTGCCGCGCATTTCGCGCGCCCAGAGCATGGACGCCCTGTCCTCGCAGGGCGCCTGCTCGGGTTACCAGTGCGGCCTGATCGCCGCCGCCCGCTGCACCAAGTTCTTCCCGATGCTGACCACGGCGGCCGGCACCATCCGTCCGGCCCGCGTGCTGGTGATCGGGGCCGGCGTTGCCGGTCTGCAAGCCATCGCCACCTGCAAGCGCCTCGGCGCCATGGTCGAAGCCTATGACGTGCGTGCCGCCGCCAAGGAGCAGATCGAATCGCTCGGCGCCAAGTTCGTCGACACCGGCGTTTCTGCCGACGGCAGCGGCGGCTATGCCCGCGAACTGACCGCCGAAGAAAAGGCCCAGCAGGCGGAAAAACTGGCCAAGGCCGTGGCCGCCGCCGATGTGGTGATCACCACCGCCGCCATCCCCGGCAAGAAGGCCCCGGTCATCGTCACCAAGGACATGGTGGCGCGCATGAAGTACGGCGCCATCATCGTCGATATGGCCGCCGAATCCGGCGGCAACTGCGAGCTGACCCAGCCGGGCGAGCATGTCGTCGCCAACGATGTGAACATCCACGGCCCGCTCAACCTGCCCTCGCGCATGCCGACCCACGCCTCGGAGCTGTACGCAAAGAACCTGTACAACTTCCTGTCGCCGTGGATCAAGGACGGCCAGCTCAATATCGACTGGACCGATGAAGTCGTCGCCGGCACCGTGCTGTGCAAGGACGGCGCGACGGTCCACGCCACCGTGAAGCAGATTTTGGGAGACGCATGATGGACGGCCTGCTCGCACTTTACATTTTCATGCTCGCCGCCTTCACCGGCTACGAGATCATCGCCAAGGTCCCGGTCATCCTGCACACCCCGCTGATGTCCGGCTCCAACTTCATCCACGGCGTGGTCGTCGTCGGCGCCATGATTGCGCTCGGCAATGCCGACACCGTCGTCGAACAGGCCATCGGCTTCTTCGGCGTTGCCCTCGGCGCCGCCAACGCGGCCGGCGGTTACGTGGTGACCGAGCGCATGCTCGGCATGTTCAAGAAGAAGGAGGGCTGAACGTGAATTTGCCTCTCTACGTTCAAGGCGCCTGGTTCGTCGGCGCCCTGCTCTTCATCGCCGGCCTGAAGGGCATGAGCTCCCCGGCCAGCGCGCGCAAAGGCATCGTCATTGCCGGCTACGGCATGCTCATCGCCATTGCCGCCACCTTCCTCGTGCCGGGACTGAAGAACCTCGGCCTGATGGCCCTCGCCCTCGCCGTCGGCGGCGCGGCCGCCTGGATCTCCGGCCAGAAAGTCAAGATGACCGACATGCCGCAGATGGTCGCCATCTACAACGGCATGGGCGGCGGTGCCGCAGCCGCCATTGCCGCGGTGGAATTCGCCAAGGGCGACGCCCACGGCGTGGTCACCACAACGCTCGCCGTGCTCGGCGCACTGATCGGCGCGGTGTCCTTCACCGGCTCCTGCGTTGCCTGGGCCAAGCTGCAAGGCGTGCTCAACAAGGCCATCCGCCTGCCGGCGCAAAACGCGATCAACGTGCTGCTGGCGCTCAACGCCATTGGCCTCGGCATCGCGATGATCGTCATGGCCCCGGCCCAGCCCGAGCTGATCTACTTCTTCTTCGCCATCGCGCTGGTGCTCGGCCTGATCGTCACGCTGCCCATCGGCGGTGCCGACATGCCGGTCGTGATCTCGCTGTTCAACGCTTTCACCGGCCTGGCCGTGGGCTTTGAAGGCTATGTGCTGGGCAACCCGGCGCTGATCATCGCCGGTATCGTCGTCGGCGCAGCCGGCACGCTGCTCACCCAGCTGATGGCCAAGGCGATGAACCGCCCGCTCTCCAACATCCTGTTTACGCCGATGGCGGCCGCCGGTGGCGGCGAAGCGATCAGCGGCACGATGAAGGAAGTCGGCGCCATCGATGCAGCCGCCATGATGCGCTACGCCAGCAAGGTCATCATCGTGCCGGGTTACGGCATGGCCGTGGCCCACGCCCAGCACAAGGTCTGGGAAATGACCGCCCTGCTCGAAGAAGCCGGCGTCGAGGTCAAGTTCGCCATCCACCCGGTGGCGGGCCGCATGCCGGGCCACATGAACGTGCTGCTGGCCGAAGCCGGTGTCCCGTACGACAAGATCTTCGATCTGGAAGAAATCAACGGCGAATTCGGCCAGGCCGACGTGGCCCTCGTCATCGGCGCCAACGACGTGGTCAACCCGTCCGCCCGCACCGACAAGAGCAGCCCGATCTACGGCATGCCCATCCTCGATGCCGACAAGGCGCAAAACGTCATCGTCATCAAGCGCGGCAAAGGCACCGGCTACTCCGGCGTCGAAAACGCCCTGTTCTACACGGACAACTGCCGCATGCTCTACGGCGACGCCCAACCGATGGCCGGCGAAATCATCCAGCACTTGAAGGCCATGGGCTGAGTTTGCTGCCTTTCCGACGGTCGACCGTCGGAAAGGGCCAAAATCGGGGGGGAACCCCACCGTTGAAACACAAAACGCCTCGCAGATTGCGGGGCGTTTTGTTTTGGGGACTGGGAATTGCCTGGCGGGTCATGCGGGTTCTGAACGGCGGCGAGCGGCTGCCAGTAGAGAGAATTGCTTCAAAGCAGCCGTCGGCAACACAAGTTCGTCCGATGACAAACAAGAATGCCGATGGCAAAATCCTACGGCATTGAACTGCGCCACGCATGACCGCCCTCTATTCTCTTAAATATTGCCTGAAGTGTTCCGCTCACCTGTATCGGCAAGGCTTTCTAGATGCAGCTTCATCCAGAATAAACGGCAGTCGGCCAGCTTATGCGGCAATAATGCCGTCTACTTTACGTTAAGGGTACAGGAGATCACATGGCAAAGTTTCTAGGTCTAATCGCAGCGCTGGCGGTTTTCTCCGCTTGGCTCAGCGTAGTCGGCAACCCGCATGTGGTCGAAACCGTGATTGGTTTAGTCCTAGCGGTAATAGCTGGCTTTTGGGTCTTCTTCAAAGCACGGAAGTTCGGTGCGCCACCGAAGTAATTTGTCATGGCAGCGCTTCTCGTTTTCGAAGAACACCCTGATTTCGCATCAGCTTCACGCAAAGCCAAAGAACTTGCAGTCCGTTTCAAGACCAGTACTGGCATTGAGCGAAGTTCAGAGGGGTGGGCAGTTCTCGTTCCACAAGATGTACTGACGGCATTGACACCAGTTGAAGATTCCGACGCCGAATACGAGGACTACAGTGACCCCTATGATGATGACTATCAAAGGGAGGTTGTTCAAGCGCTCATTGAGGAATTCCAAGAGGACCAAGACTCTTATGCACGATCTGAAGAAGATGGCTGGTTTTATGAGGACTGATCGTCATGATGTAGGCACCAGATTCAAACCGTCAAAAGTCGGTGCTGGCGGGACGGCACCCCTAATACTGTGCTCAAAGGGGTGCTACGCGATAAAGCCGCGCAGCGCCCCTGAGCTTCGACGTTAGTCACTTCCACAAATGACGCTCACCGAACTTGCTCAAATCGCACAAAGCGTGTCAATTATCTTGGCCGCGCTCTTTGCCATCTACGGCCTCGACGCGTGGCGTCGTGAGCATGTTGGCAAACGCCGAATTGAGTTGGCAGAAGAAACCTTAGCTCTGTTCTATCAGGCAAAGGATGCCATTGAATCCATTCGAAACTCATTCGGTTACGAAGGAGAGGGAACAACAAGGGTTCCTGGACTGAACGAAAATCCAGAGCACAAGGCCGCTCTAGATCAGGCCTACGTGTTGATCGAACGCTACAACCGGCACTCAGAGCTTTTCTCCCGCATTCACTCTTTGCGCTACCGCGTTATGGCGCAGCTTGGGATAGAAGCCGCCCAACCGTTTGATGCACTTAATCGAATCGTGAACGAGTTGATCTTTTCTGCACGTCGCATGGCGAGGCTCCATACACAACGAGAAAGACCGTATGAATCAGAGGAGGCTGCGGAAAGGCGCTCTCGCGAATACTTAGAGGTAATGAGTATCTACTACTCAGGCGCAGAAGACGATCCAATCTCACCCAAGGTTCAAAAAGCTGTCGATGATATTGAGCGTACATGCCGAAAGATCATTGAGAGCAAAGGAACACTCTATGCACTTATCAATGCCAAGCTGCGAAAGCGTGACTAACACCACAGTCGAGAGGGACAACCAAAAAAAACGGCGCCCGTAGGCGCCGTTTTTTTACTTTCCATGCCGCCCCATCGCGGCAGGCTGATTTACAGCTTGCCTGCGACCCAGGCTTGAACCGAGGCCAGGGCGGCCGGGAGGTTTTCCGGCTGGGTGCCGCCGGCTTGGGCCATGTCCGGGCGGCCGCCGCCCTTGCCGCCGATTTGCTGGGCGACCATGTTCACCAGTTCGCCGGCCTTGACCTTGGCGGTCAGGTCAGCGGTCACACCGGCGATCAGGGTGACTTTACCGTCGGCCACGGCAGAAAGCACGATGGCGGCGGACTTCAGCTTGTCTTTCAGCTTGTCCATGGTTTCGCGCAGCGCGGTGGTGTCGGCGCCGTCGAGCGTGACGGCCAAAACCTTGGCGCCCTGGACGTCGACCGCCTGGCCGGCGAGGTCGTCACCCTGCGAGGCTGCCAGCTTGGACTTCAGGCGGGCGAGTTCCTTCTCCAGCGCACGCACGTTGTCCATGATGCCGACCACGCGCTCGGCGATGTCGTCCGGGGTGGTCTTGAGCAGGGCGGAGATGCCGTTGACGCGGTTTTCCTGGGCCTGCACGTAAGCGAGGGCGCGCGTGCCGGTGATTGCTTCGACACGGCGCACGCCGGCGGCGACGCCGGCTTCGCTGACGATCTTGAAGAGACCGATGTCGCCGGTACGCCCCACGTGGGTGCCGCCACACAGTTCCTTGGAGGAACCGATGGCGACGACGCGCACTTCGTCTGCGTACTTTTCGCCGAAGAGCATCATGGCGCCGGATTTCTGGGCGTCTTCCAGGGCCATGACGCGGCTGTCGGTGGCGGCGTTGGCGAGGATTTCGTTATTCACGATTTCCTCGACCTCGCGGATTTCCTCGGCGGTCATCGGCTGGGTGTGGGCGAAGTCGAAACGGGTCTTGTCGGCATCGACCAGGGAGCCCTTCTGCTGCACATGGTGGCCGAGCACTTCGCGCAGGGCCTTGTGCATCAGGTGGGTGACCGAGTGGTTGCGGGCCGTGGCGGCGCGCGCCACGGTGTCGACCTTGGCGGAAACGTCCTGGCCGACGGTCAGGCTGCCGGTCTTGAGGATGCCGTGGTGGCCAAAGACGGCGGCTTGAATCTTCAGGGTGTCTTCGACGGCGAAGATGCCGCCGGCGCCCTTCAGTTCGCCACGGTCACCGCACTGGCCGCCGGATTCTGCGTAGAACGGGGTGTGGTCGAGCACGACCACGCCGAGATCGCCTTCGTGCAGTTCGCTCACTGCGGCGCCGTCCTTGTACAGGGCCAGCACCTTGCCTTTGGCTTCGAGCTGCTCGTAACCGTGGAAGGTGGTTTCCTGACCGGCGTATTCCAGCGCGGTGGCCATCTTGAACTTGCCGGCAGCGCGGGCCTGTTCTTTCTGGCGGGCCATGGCGGCATCGAAGGCGGCGCCGTCAACGGTGACGTTGCGCTCGCGGCAGATGTCGGCCGTGAGGTCGAGCGGGAAGCCGTAGGTGTCGTGCAGCTTGAAGGCCGTTTCGCCGTTGAACACGGTGACGCCCTTGGCAGCCATGGCGGCGAGTTCGCCTTCCAGGATGTCCATGCCGTGCTCGATGGTGGCGAAGAAGCGGTCTTCTTCCTGCTTCAGGGTCGCCACGATCTTGCTCTGGTTTTCCTTGAGTTCCGGATAGGCTTCGCCCATCTCGGCCACGAGGTCCGGCACCATCTTGTGGAAGAAGGCGGCGCGGGCGCCCAGCTTGTAGCCGTGGCGGATGGCGCGGCGGATGATGCGGCGCAGGACGTAGCCACGGCCTTCGTTGCCCGGGATGACGCCATCGGCGAGCAGGAAGGAGCAGGCGCGGATGTGGTCAGCCAGCACTTTCAGCGACGGGCTGTTCATGTCGGCGTCGGCGGTTTCACGCGCGGCGGCGGCGATCAGCTTCTGGAAGAGATCGATCTCGTAGTTGGCATGCACGTGCTGCAGCACGGCGGAGATGCGCTCCAGGCCCATGCCGGTATCGACGGAAGGCTTGGGCAGCGGATGCATGACCCCGGCTTCGTCGCGGTTGAACTGCATGAACACGTTGTTCCAGATTTCAATGAAGCGGTCGCCGTCTTCTTCCGGCGATCCCGGGGGGCCGCCCCAGATGTGGTCGCCGTGATCGTAGAAGATTTCGGTGCAGGGGCCGCAGGGGCCGGTGTCGCCCATCATCCAGAAGTTGTCGGAAGCGTAGCGGGCGCCCTTGTTGTCGCCAATGCGCACGATCTTCTCGGCCGGCACGCCGACTTCCTTGTGCCAGATGTCGTAGGCTTCGTCGTCTTCGGCATAGACGGTGACCATCAGGCGATCCTTGGGCAGCTTGTAGACTTCGGTCAGCAGTTCCCAGGCGTAGGTGATGGCGTCGCGCTTGAAGTAGTCCCCGAAGCTGAAGTTGCCCAGCATTTCGAAGAAGGTGTGGTGACGCGCGGTGTAGCCGACGTTTTCCAGGTCATTGTGCTTGCCGCCGGCGCGCACGCATTTCTGCGAGGTGGTGGCGCGGGTGTAGGGGCGCTTGTCGAACCCGAGGAAGACATCCTTGAACTGGTTCATGCCGGCGTTGGTAAACAGCAGCGTCGGGTCATCGTGCGGCACGAGCGACGAAGAGGCGACGATCTGATGCCCCTTGGCGGCAAAGAAGTCGAGGAATTTCTGGCGGATTTCAGAGCTTTTCATGAGCTGATCGGCCTTAAAGGCGTTGGAATATCGAAACCCTCGATTTTAAAAGAAAAACCCGCCATGCGGCGGGTTCTTGCGGGGCGGGCCTGCGGATTAATGTCGGCGGGCCGGACGATCCTTGCGGCCGTCGTGGTTGAAATCGTGCTGGCGGTCATGCTTTTCGCGGTTGATATGGCGGCTTTGCACATCCTGAGCATGCTCGATCCGGTTCTGCTCGCGGCGCGTCACCTTGCCGTCGGCGGCAGCCCGCGCTTCCATGCGATCGACGTGGGCCTGACCGCGCTCCAGGCGGGCGGCTTCACGCGGGGTCAGGCTGCCGGAGGCTTCGCCTTGCTGAATGCGGCGCTCCTGATTCAGTTCGCGCTGCTCCATGCGCGCGGTTTGGGCCTGAGCAAAAAACGGAACGGCCAGAACGGCGGCCAACAGCAGGGTGCGGGTTTTCATGATGGGTCTCCTGTGGTGTGTGAGTGCAGTGACGCCATTACACGGTAAAACTGGGTAAAGATCACCCCATCAGTTGCAAGGGTTTGTAAGCAGTTGTTTCTGCCACGAAGGTATCCAGCGCATCGGTAAAGCAGGCGCTGACGCCCATGCCGAAGAGCATTTCGGCGGTTTCCGGGGCGTTGACCGTATAGCAGACAACAGGCACCCCGGCGGCAATGATCTCCGGCAAGCGCGGCCCGGCCGCTTCGGCGGCCGCGCAATGCAGGGTCGTCGCGCCGAGCTCCCGGACCCACTGCGCCCAGTCGGATGGCAGCCGTTCGAAGAGCACGCCGCGCGGCAGCTGCGGCAGCTGCGCCCGGCATTGCGCCAGGGCCGGCAGGGAAAAAGAGGAGATGAGGCCGGTGCCGGGCCAGTCGCGACAGTGCGCGATGACGGCATCAGCGGTGTCAATATCCTGGCCGGTCGAGGGCTTGATCTCGATATTGGCCAGCAGGCCCAGCGTCCGGCACAGCGCCAGCGCTTCGTCCAAACGCGGAATCGGTTCGCCCTGCCCGGCGTCGAGGCGGAAGAGCTCGGCATCGGCCGTCTCGGCCACCCGCCCCTGGCCATTGGTGGTGCGTTCCAGGGTTTCGTCGTGGATCAGCACCGGCGTGCCGTCGCCGGACAACATCACATCGAACTCCACCGCCCGGTAGCCCATGCGGGCTGCGAGGCGGATGCCGGCGAGCGTGTTTTCCGGCGCCAGGGCACCGCCGCCGCGGTGGGCAATCCAGCGCGGCAGCGTGAGCAGCATCAGAAGGGCTGGGCCTTCTTCAGCGCCGGCTTGGCAGCCAGCACGGCATTCCCGCGCGCCACGGCGGTATCCAGCGCGGCCTTGGCCGGCTTCTTGTCGGACCACACCTGCTCGAGTTCCTCATTGAGAATGATGCGCACCGGATCGGCGTCGGAGACATGGTTCGGCGGAATCGCGCCCTTGCCCTTGAGCGAGGCATAGGCCACTTCGAGGGTCTTGTCGCCATCCTGCAGAATCTTGCTGCGGGCTGCCGCACGGGCTGCCGGGGTGAGCGGCAGACCACCGTAGATGCGGACCAGCTCAACCTGCGCTTCCGGCGTCAGCAGGAAGGACACGAACTTCGCGGCCTGCTTGTACTCATTGGCAGCACGCCCGGCCCCCACCCACAGGGACGCGCCATCGGCCAGGGTGTGCTGGCGACCGCCATAAACGTCATCGTGGTAAGGCAGCGGCGCCACACCCAGATCGACGCCCTTGGCATCGCGGAAATACACATGCTCGGAGGAGTCGGTGGTGATCATCGCACACTCGCCATCGTGGAACTTGGCACTGGCTTCGCCACGGCGGCCGAAGAGCTTGAAGTAGTTGGCCTTGGTCCAGGTGGCCATCATCGCGACGTGCTTGACGTGCGGCAGGCCGTTGAAACTGAGCACGCCCTTCTCGTTGACCGCCGGGACGCCGGACACCGAGCTCACGTTGTCGATATGCACCCAGGTCGGCCAGGAGGTGGTGTAGGGGCAGACGTAGCCGACGTCCTGCAGCTTGTCGAGGACGCCCTGCATTTCGAACCAGGTTAGCGGCGGGCGCTCCGGATCGAGGCCAGCCTTGCGCAGCGCATTCTTGTTATAGAACAGCACGGGCGTGGCATAGACCAGCGGCAATGCGACCAAGCGGCCCTTGCCATCGACCACACCGGCCTTCAGGTCCGGCGACAGATCGAGCTTGAGCGGCTGGCCGGCCTTGGCCATCATGTCCTGCAGCGGCACGAAGGCCTTGGCGTTGCTCAGCACATCGCTCATGTCGTAGCGACGTACCAGATTGAGGCCGGCCGGGGCTTCGCCTTTTTCCAGGCGCTTCAGCTTCAGATTGCCACCTTGCTCGGCGTTGAAGCGATCGACCACGGCTTGCAACTGCGCTTCACCCGTCGGGCCGAGATTGTGGGCCAGATAGGCGTCGACCGCAGCCGCCGGTGCCGGAGCAGGCTTCTCAACCGTTTTGGCCGGTTTGGCAGCATGGGCCGAGCAGGCAAGCGCCATCCCGACAGCGATGGCAAGGGGGCGAAGGGAATGCAGCATGGATACTCCAGGACGTTCACAAAGACGACAATTATAGCCTTCCGGATACGTCAAAATGGGAATCCCGCCCCTGATCCGCGCCCAGTGTGATACCCTGCGCGCCTTATTCACGCCCAACCCAGTTTCTGTTGTTTCGTCACATCATGACCACCGAACAGACCCCGACCCCGGCCAACCCGGACCTCACGCCCCGTTCCCTGCTCAAGCGCCTGCAAACCGACTTCCCGGTTTTCCGCGATTGCCAGCCGCTCGCCATCGGGATCGACAAGCAGTTGCAGGCCCGCCTGCCGGATGTCCCGCGCAAGGTGTTGCGCATTGCCCTCGGCATCCACACCAACTCGATGCGCTACCTGCGCGCCATGGAAAAAGCCACGGCCCGCTTTGACCTCGACGGACAACAGACCGAAGAAGTGACGGAAGCCCACCGCACCCACGCCAGCGAAGCCGTGCGTGAGCGCATCAAGGCCGACATCGAAAAACGCAAGGCCCAGAAGGCCGCCGAAGCTGCTGCTGCAGCCGAAGCCGAAGCCGAGCGCCGGCGTGGCGAAAAGCTGGACAAGCTGCTGGCCAAGTTCGGTCGCCCGAACTAAATCGCGCACCGACGGTCGACCGCCCTACCCGGGCGGTTTTTTTTCGCCCATCCATTTACATACATTCGTGTATGTATATACAATGCGCAGCATACCCATTTTCTCCACCGAGGTCGTCATGCCCTTTTTCACCCTTCGCCACCCCTTGAAGCCCATCGCGCTGGGCCTTGCCACGGCATTCCTGATTACCGCCTGCGGGAAAGAAGAAGCCGCACCGCAAAAAGGCATGGGGCCGATGCCGGTCACCGTTCTCGAGATGCAGGCGCAGGCCGTCCCGAATGCGCTGGAACTGACCGCCCAGACCGAAGGCGCCAAACAGGCCGAAGTGCGCGCCCGCGTCGGCGGCATCCTGGTCAAGCAGCTGTATGAAGAAGGCCAGGCCGTGAAGGCCGGCCAGCCACTCTTCCAGATCGATCGTTCCAGTTACGAAATCGCCCTCGCCGAAGCCAAGGCCAAGGCCGAACAGACCGAGCGCGAAATGCAGCGCACAAAGAAGCTGCTCGAGGCCCAGGCGGTCAGCCGCAAGGAAGCCGATGACGCCGCCAGCGCCAACGATCTGGCCCAGGCCACGCTGCGCCAGGCCCAGCTGAACCTGTCCTGGACCACCATCACAGCGCCGGTCGATGGCATCACGGGCCGTGCCGCCAAGTCGGTCGGCAATCTGATTACCGTCGGCACCGACAGCCTGCTCACCACGGTCTACCAGCACGATCCGATGTGGGTGCGTTTCAGCGTGTCCGAGAGCGAAGCCGCCAAGCTGCCCGGCGGCCGCCTGACCCCGAAAACCGTGACCGGTGTCGAACTCGTCCTGCCCGACGGCAGCACCTACGAACAGCCGGGCAAGCTGAACTTCCTGGCCAGCACCATCGACACCACGCTCGGCACCCAGCAATTGCGCGCCGAATTCTCAAACAAGGACGGCAAGCTGCTGCCCGGCCAGTTCGTCCGCGTGCGCCTGATCGCCGGTGAAAAGAGCGATGTCTTCCTCGTTCCGCAAGGCGCCGTGCTGCAAACCGAGCAAGGCAATCTGGTCATGACCGCCGACGGGGAAAACAAGGTCGCCCCGCGCCCGGTCCAGACCGGCGAGTGGCTCGGCAAGAACTGGATCGTGACCGGCGGCCTGAAAGCGGGCGACAAGGTCATCGTCGACAACCTGATGAAATTGAAGCCGGGCATGCCGGTTGCCCCGCATGGCCCGAACCAGAAGCCGGGCGCACCCGCCGGCGCCGCCCCGGCCGCTCCGGCAAAAGAGGCCCCCGCCGCGAAGGAAGGGGCCGCACCGGCCAAGGCCGAGGCAGAAGCCGCCCCGGCGAAGAAGGACTAAGGAGACCCCATGTCAAAGTTCTTCATCAACCGGCCGATCTTTGCATCGGTCATCTCGATCATCATCGTGATCGCCGGGCTGGTCGCCTCGCGCGTGCTGCCGATCGCGCAGTATCCGCAGATCGCCCCGCCAACCGTGCTGATCAGCGCCACTTATCCGGGCGCCTCGGCCGAAACCCTGGCCCGCACCGTGGCCGCGCCGATCGAGGAGCAGTTGAACGGCGTCGAGAACATGCTGTATTTCACGTCCTCGGCCTCGGCCAACGGCAGCGTGACCATCACGGCCACGTTTGAAGTCGGCACCAACGTCGATACCGCCTCGGTCAACGTCAATAACCGCGTCAAGGCGGCCGAACCGCGCCTGCCGGAAGAAGTGCGGCGTAACGGCGTGATCGTGCAGAAGCGCTCGAACGACATTCTGCAGGTGGTGGCGCTCGACTCCGAAAAGGGCAAGTACAACACCCTCTTCCTCTCCAACTACGCCAGCCTGAACATCGTCGATGAGCTGAAGCGTCTGCCGGGTGTCGGCGACGTCACCATCTTCGGCGCACAGGATTACTCGATGCGCGTCTGGCTGAAGCCGGATCGCCTGGCCCAATTGGGGCTGACGACCAGCGATGTCGCCAACGCCATCCGCGCCCAGAACGCCCAGAACGCGGCCGGCAAGATCGGCCAGGAACCGGCACCGAGCGACCAGCAGCTGGTTTATACGGTGACCGCGAAGGGCCGCCTGCTGACCCCGGAAGAGTTCGGCAACATCATCATCCGTGCCAGCGGCCCCGGCGGCGCCCTGCGCCTGAAGGACGTCGCCCGCATCGAACTCGGTGCTTACAGCTACGACCAGAGCGTGACCCTGGATGGTCAGCCGACCATCGCCATGGGGGTCTTCCTGCAAACCGGTGCCAATGCGCTGGATGTGGCGGAGCGCGTGCGCGCCCGCATGGCCGAGCTGAAGAAGAAGTTCCCGGAAGGCATGGGCTACGTCATCCCGTTCGACACCACCAAGTTCGTTTCGGCCTCCATCGACGAAGTCGTGAAGACCCTGATCGAAGCCATGGTGCTCGTGCTGGCCGTCGTCTATCTCTTCCTGCAAAGCTGGCGTGCCACGCTGATCCCGATGGTGGCCGTGCCCATCTCGCTGATCGGCACCTTCGCCGGCCTCTGGCTGTTCGGCTTCTCGATCAATACCCTGACCCTGTTCGCCATGGTGCTCGCCATCGGGATCGTGGTCGATGACGCCATCGTCGTGCTGGAGAACGTCGAACGCCTGATGGCCGAAGAAAAGCTCGGCCCGCGCGACGCCGCCATCAAGGCCATGCAGGAAGTATCGGGCGCGCTGGTCGCCATCGTGCTGGTGCTCTGTGCCGTGTTCGTGCCGGTGGCTTTCCTGGGCGGCATTGCCGGTCAGCTCTACAAGCAGTTTGCCGTCACCGTGGCTGTGGCCGTGGTCCTCTCCGGGGTGGTCGCGCTGACCCTGACGCCGGCCCTGTGCGCCCTGCTGCTCAAGGCCCAGCACACGGAAAACAAGCTGTTTGCCCCGTTCAACCGCGCTTTTGATCGCTTCACCAATTTCTATACCAACACGGTCGGCCTGACCCTGCGCCACGGCATCATCGGTACGCTGATTTTCGGCATCGTGATCGCGTTGACCGTCGCCTTCTTCCGCATCATCCCGGGCAGCTTCGTCCCGTCGGAAGATCAGGGCTATCTGATTTCCGCCCTGATGCTGCCGGACGGCGCGACGCTCAAGCGCACCCAGACGACCGGTGAAGGCATGCGCCAGATGGTGGCCAACGACCCGGCGGTCAAGCACACCTTCGTCGTCTCGGGCTTCGACCTGATCGGCGGCGGCAACAAGCCGAACGCCGGCACCATGTTCATCCCGCTCAAGGACTGGAAAGAGCGCGATGCCAAGGCGCAGGATCTGGCCGGCAAGTTCATGGGCATGGGCATGATGCAGGCCGACGGTCTGGGCCTCGTGTTCAACCCGCCCCCGATCATGGGCCTGGGCTCCGCCGGCGGTTTCGAAGTCTATGTGCAGAACCGTGTCGATGGCGACGCCAAGAAGCTGAACGAAGTCACGCAAGGCTTCATGGCCGAACTCCAGAAGCGTCCGGAATTCACCCGTATTTCGACCTTCTTCCGACCGACCGTGCCGCAGCTCTTCGTCGAAGTCGATGAACCGAAGGCGCTCGCCCTGGGCATCCCGCTGGCCGATGTGTATTCGACCCTGCAAAGCACCATGGGCGCCTTGTATGTGAACGACTTCAACAAGGCTGGCCGCGTCTATCGCGTGCAATTGCAGGCCGAGGCGAATTACCGCATGAAGCCGGACGACATCGGCAAGGTGTATGTAAAGAGCGCAAGCAGCAATGCCATGATCCCGCTCTCCGCGATCAGCACCGTCAAGCGCGTGGTCGGTCCGGAGCAGGTGGAACGCTTCAACGGCTTCGTCGCGGCCAAGGTGATGGGTGACTCCAAGCCGGGCATCAGTTCGGGCGATGCGATCAAGATCGTCGAAGAAGTGGCGGCCGCCACCCTGCCCAGCGGCTACGAAATTTCCTGGACCGGCCAGGCCTTCCAGGAAAAGCGCAGCTCCGGCTCGTCGCTGCAGGCCTTCGGCTTCGCGATCATCATGGTCTTCCTGATCCTCGCCGCCCAGTATGAAAAGTGGTCGCTGCCGATCGCCGTCATCATGGCCGTGCCCTTCGCCCTGATGGGTGCACTCACCGCCATCTGGCTGCGCGGCATGCCGAACGACATCTACTTCCAGATCGGTCTGGTCGTGCTGATTGGTCTGGCGTCCAAGAACGCCATCCTGATCGTCGAATTTGCCGCCCAGAAGTACGCCGAAGGCAAGAATGTGGTCGAGGCCGCCCTCGAAGCAGCCCGCCTGCGCTTCCGCCCGATCGTGATGACCTCGCTCGCCTTCGTGCTCGGCGTCTTCCCGCTCGTCAAGGCCAGCGGTGCCGGTGCGGCAGCGCGCCAGTCGATGGGGACCGGCGTGTTCGCCGGGATGATCGCCGCCACCTTCATCGCCACCATCTTCATCCCCCTCTTCTTCAAATGGCTGGAGCGCGGCAAGCAGGCCGCCCCCACCGGCCAGACCACCGCCCATGCGGAGGAAAACCAATGACGTCCCAGTTCACCAAAATCCGCCTCCTGGCCACGTTGACCGCCGCCCTCGCCCTCTCGGGCTGTGCGGTCGGCCCGGACTACCTGCGTCCGGACGCCTGGCTGCCGGACATGTTCCGCAGCAAGCCGGCCGCCGAAACGCCGGTGGCCCGCGCCGAGAATCCGGCGGTCAACGCCGAATGGTGGCGTCTTTTCAACGACCCGGCGCTGGACGCGCTGGTGCAGCAGGCGCTCGCAGCCAATCAGGATCTCGCCGCCGCCGCCGCCCGCCTCGAAGCAGCCGATGCCGCTGCCCGTGAAGCCGGGGCCGATTTCCTGCCCCGCCTCGACCTGGGCGCCGGCAGCACGCAATCGCAAACCAGCGGCGATACCTTCAACGGCCGCCGCGTCGGTCAGGCCACCTACGGCAACCGCCGCGTGGCTGCCAGCGCCAGCTATGAGCTTGATGTCTGGGGCCGCATCCGGCGCAGCAACGAAGCCGCCCGCGCCGATGCGCTGGCCAGTCGCTACGCCCGCGACAGCGTCCGCCTGACCCTGCTCGGCCAGCTGACGGGGGAATATCTAACCCTACGCAGCCTCGATGCCCAGCAAGCCGTGGCGGATGACACCCTGGCCAGCCGCGAGAAGAGCCTGAAGATCGTGCTCGCCCGCGTCGAGGCCGGCGCCGGCTCGCCGCTCGATCAGGCCCAGGCGGAAAGCGCCCTCGCGGCCGCCCAGGCCCAGGTCGCCCAGCTGCGTCGCCAGCGCAGCCTGTCCGAGAGCCTGCTCGGCCTGCTGGCCGGTCAGCCCGGCCTGTCGATCCCGACTGGCAAGCTCGACACCTTGCCGCTCCCGCCCCTGCCCCCCGCCGGCCTGCCTTCCGATCTGCTCGATGCCCGCCCGGACATCCGCCAGGCGGAAGAGAAGCTGATCGCCGCCAATGCCCGCATCGGCGTGGCTAAAAGCGCCTACTTCCCAAGCATCAGCCTGACCGGCAACATCGGCAGCGAAAGCCTCGCCCTGGCCGGTCTGTTTGGCAGCAATGCCGGTTTCTGGAGCGCCGCCGTCAATCTCGCCATGCCGATCTTCGATGCCGGCCGCACCGGCGCCCGCGTCGATCAGGCCAGCGCCGCCCAGAAGGAAGCACTGGCCACTTACCGGAAAACGGTGCAAACCGCCTTCCGCGAGGTCAATGACGCCCTGGTCAGCCTGCGCGAACTCGGCGAGGAAGAAGCCGCCATGCGCAATCAGGCCACGGCCGCCAAGCGCACCCTCAGCCTGGCCCAGGCCCGTTACGAAGCCGGCTATGTCGCCTACCTCGAAGTCCTCGATGCCCAACGCACGGCCAACAGCGCCCAGCTCAGCCTCCTGAGCGTGCAGCGCAATCGTCTGGCGGCGGCAGTCGACCTCTTCAAGGCCCTGGGTGGCGGCTGGCGCGCGGAGCGCTGAGCATGGTCCGCAAAACCAAGGAAGAAGCCCTGGAAACCCGCCACCGCATCCTCGATGCGGCGGTCGAGGTGTTCAACCGGCAAGGCGTCGCGCGCACCACCCTGAACGACATCGCCCAGGAGGCCGGCGTCACGCGCGGCGCCATCTACTGGCATTTCGAAAACAAGGTCGTGCTGTTCGACGCCATGGTCGAGCGCCTGGTCTGCCCGCTCCTGATCAACTGCGAGGACCGCAACGAGCGCATGCAGGCCGACCCACTCGGCTTCATCTACAACGCGCTCGACCAGTTCATCGGCCTGATGCTCAACGACGCGAAATTCCGGCGCGTTTTCGAAATCCTCTGGCACAAATGCGAATACGTGGGCGAGATGGCCAACATCCGCGATTCGCACCTCGATGAAGGCGAAAACCACATCGACGTCCTGCAACAGGCCTTCTCGCTGGCCATCGCCCAGGGCCAGCTGCACAGCGCCCTGACGCCGCACCAGGCCACCATCGGCCTGGTGGCCGTGATCGACGGTCTACTCTTCAACTGGACCAAAAACCCGGCACTGTTTCCGCTCGACAGCTACGCCAGCCCGATCATCCGCGCCTATCTGAACGGCCTCACCCGCCCGCAGGCCTGAAAACGGCGGCAGAAGCCCTGCGGGGCCGCCGTTTTTGTCATTTTTTAGCGAAGCTGTGCGAGAATCTACGACCATGATCATGCGTCTGACGATTCTCGCCTTTTCCCTTGTCCTGCTGACGGGATGCGACCAGGTTACACAACGCCTGGGCATTGCCGATCCGGTACGTCAGGAAGCGGCCCAGCAGGCCGAAGGCAAGGCCGTGGGCGGCGCCTGCCGCCAGTCCGGCCGCGCCATTGAAGATTGCTACGCCATCTACAACTGGCTGCCCAAGGCCTCGGTCTACGACGGCTGGAAGGAAATGGACGCGTACATGCGTGAAAACCAGCTGGAAACCGTGGCCCCGCAACTGCCACCGGCCGAATCCCCCGCTGCGATCAAGAAACGCCAGAAAGCAGAAGCCGCTGCGGCCAAGGCCGCCGCCAAGGCCTCGGCAGAGACTGAGCCGGATAAAGCGGGCGCTGCCGAAGAAAAGAGCAGCAAACACTGACGCACCATGCCCCGCGAGCCCGTTAAAAAGGAGGAAACATGAAACGACCCGCCTTTCTTGACGGCATCCGGGGCAAGCTGATCGTCATCTTCGTCCTGATCAAGGTCATTCCCCTGGTCCTGCTCGCCTGGTTTGCCTGGCACGCCGCCAAACAACTGGGCGACGACGTCTCGGTGAAGGCCGGCAACATGGCCGATGCCATGCTGGAGACCATCACAGGCATCGGCAAAACCGTCACCAACGACTCAATCCGCGCGCTTGACCTGCGCTCGCGGGAAGCGATCGAGGCCCTGACGACCGATACGGCCCGGGAGATCGCCAGCTTCCTCTACGACCGCGATGCCGATATCCGCCAAGCCGCGCACCTCGATCTGAGCGAAGCCGCCTTCCGCCGCTTTCTGAGCGAGCGCAAGCGCACCCTCAACCAGCATGCTGCCTGGCAACTTGCCGAGGATGGCAAATCCTGGCGACCGGTCACCCCCGTCGAACGCGAAGCCAAAGTGACGCGTCCGGTCCTGCCGGACAACGCCAAGGATTTCCATGTCCGCCCGGCCGAATACCTCGGCGAAGCCGAACAGCGCCCGCTGTTTGTCGAAATGACCTACGTCGATCTCAATGGCCAGGAAAAGATCAAGGTCACCACCGGCAATCTGACCGAAAAAGGGCTCAAAAATGTGGTCGACCGCCGGAATACCTTTGTCCGCGCAGAAAACTACTTTCCCGAACTCAAAAAACTCAAGCCGGGCGAGATTTACGTTTCCGACGTCATCGGCGCCTATGTACCGACCCACGTGATCGGCCCCTACCTCCCCGCCGCCCTGGAGAAGGCCGGCAAGCCCTTCACGCCGGAATCCTCCGCCTATGCCGGCACGGAAAACCCGGTCGGCAAGCGCTTCCGCGGCATCGTGCGCTGGGCGACGCCGGTCGTGAAGGACGGCAAGATCACCGGCTACCTCACGCTGGCGCTGGATCATGACCATATCCGCCAGTTCTCGGACCGCCTGATGCCGACCGAAGAGCGCTATACCCCGATTGCCGATGCGATCAAAGGCAACTACGCCTTCCTGTGGGATCACAAAAGCCGCTCGATCTCCCATCCGCGCGATTACATGATCGTCGGCTACGATCCGGACACCGGCCGGCCGGCCACGCCCTGGATGGATGAAGACCTCTATGCCGAGTGGCAGGCCAGCGGCAAACCGGCCGACGAATTCCTGGCCGAGATTCCCCCCTTCCGCGACCAGAACCTGAAGCGCAAGCCGGCCAAGGAACTGGTCAAGGCCGGTACCCTGGGCCTGGACTGCCGCTACCTGAACTTCTCCCCGCAATGCGATGGCTGGAATGCCGTCACTGAACACGGCGGCTCCGGCTCATTCGTGATTTTCTTCTCGGGTCTCTGGAAACTCACCACGGCCGCTGCCATTCCCTACCACACCGGCCAGTATGGCAAGACGCCGCAAGGCTTCGGCTTTGTCACCATCGGGGCGAACGTGGATGATTTCCACAAGGCGGCGACCGATACCGCCGCCAAGATCAATACGCTGATCGGCGAAAAAGACGCGAGTTTCAAGGCCCAGCGCAACAGCATGCTGGATGACATCCAGGCCAGCCTGACCGGCACGGCCATCGGCCTCTGGGGGTCGACACTGGCCATGATCGCGCTGGTCATCGCCATTGCGATCTGGATGGCCAATCTGCTGACCCGCCGCATCACCCACATGATCGAGGGCATCCACCGCTTTCAGGAGGGGAACCTGACGCACCGTCTGGCCGTCGAGTCGACCGATGAAATGGGCGAACTGGCGCGTTCCTTCAATCATATGGCCGACTCCGTCGAAGCCTCCTTCCAACGCCTGGACGAGGCCCGCCAGAAAGCCGAAGAGGCCAACCGGCTGAAGAGTGCCTTCCTCGCGACGGTTTCGCACGAGCTGCGGACCCCGCTCAACGGCATTCTCGGTTTTGCCGACCTGCTTCAGGCGGAACTGGAGCATCCTGATCAACAGGAATACGCCCGCATCATTCACCAGAGCGGCAGTCACCTGCAGACACTGGTTTCCGAAATTCTCGATCTGGCCAAAATCGAGGCAGGCGAGCTGACCCTGACCCCCAGCAAGCTCCCCTTGCGCGCCTTCATGGAAGAAACCGCCGCCCTGCATCGTGCGGCTGCTGAAGCCAAGGGCCTGCAACTCACGCTCACCCTCGCCGAGGATCTGCCCGAGTTTTATTCAGCCGATGCCACCCGACTGCGTCAGATCCTCAACAACCTGCTCAGCAACGCAGTCAAATTCACGCCCCGGGGCAGCGTGACGCTGAGCTTGTCCGAGCGCGACAGCAACCTCGCCTTCTCGGTCCAGGACACCGGCCCCGGGATTGCGCCGGAGCATCATGAAACGGTGTTCGAGAAATTCAAGCAACTGGAGACCTTCCTGACCCGCGAACATGGCGGCACCGGGCTGGGGCTCTCGATTGTCCGCCAACTGGCCCACCTGATGGGCGGCACGATCATCCTGGATTCGGACGTGGGGCGCGGCGCCACGTTCATCCTGCTTTTACCGAAGGAAACCCCGCATGTCTGAACGGCTCGCGCTCGTCGTCGATGACCATCCGACCAACCGCTTACTCGCCATCACCCTGCTCAAGAAACTGGGTTGGCACTGTGATGAAGTGGACTGCGGCGAAGCGGCGCTGGCCCGCTTTGCGGATATCCGCTATGAACTGATTCTGCTCGATATCAGCATGCCCGGGCTCTCCGGCGAAGAGACCTGCGCCCAATTGCGCGCCCAGCCCAACGGGGCTGCCGCCAAGATCATCGCTTATACCGCCCACGCCTTTCCTGAGGAACGCGCCCGCTTTCTGGCGGCCGGCTTTGACGACATTCTCGTCAAACCGATCAACCGCCAACTGCTGAGCGATCTCATCGCCGCAGTATGAAGAGGGAAGACGCGCCAGGGCGCGCCCGCCCGTCCTGGCGGCGCGCCCTCCTCTGGCTTGCGCCGCTCGCCATCTGGCTAGCCCTGGGCGGTCTGACCGAATGGCTGCACCGGGAAACCCAGGCACGCCAGCAGAGCGAAGCACGGCAGGCTGTCCTGCGCCATGCCGGCGTCCTGCGCGCCATGCTGGAATCCGAGCTGAACGCGACGGTCCACCTCGCCACCGGGGTCGAATCCTATATCGTCGCCCGCAACGGCCGTATCGATGGTCGCGACATGGATCAGATGCTGTCGGTCATCTACGCACGCGGCCACCACTACCGCAATGTCGGCATCGCGCCGGGCAATCGCCTCAGCTACGTGTACCCGCACGCCGGCAACGAGAAAGCGATCGGTCTCTATTACCCGGACAACGCGGCCCAGTGGCCGGTCATCCAGCGCCTGATCACTGAACAACGGGATGGGCTGGCCGGCCCCATCAAACTTGTCCAGGGCGGAGAAGGCCTCGTCTATCGGCTACCGGTCTATATCGAAGATACCTATTGGGGCCTGATCAGTACCGTCATCGATGTTCACTCCCTGCTCGGCATCATCACCCCGGTTGCCGAGGCGAGCAACATCCGCTTTGCCCTGCGCGGCACGGATGGCACTGGCGCACAAGGCCCCGTGTTCTTCGGCGATGCGGGGCTCTTCAGCGACCAATCCAGCCTGCTCGACATCACGATCCCCGGCGGCAGCTGGCAGCTGGCCGTACAGGCCGAGGCCACGCCACGCACCTTGTCGCAGTTAGTGCGCCTGGGCGGCTGGCTGGGCGCCCTCGCCTTCGCCATCCTGCTCGCCTATCTGATCCGTGCTCACCTGCGCCAGCGCGACATGGTGCAGGCACTCTCCCGCGCCCATGCCACGCTCGACCAGCATCGATACACGCTGGAGCAAACCGTGGCGGAACGAACGGCAGCCCTCACCGACAGCAACCATGCCCTGATGCAGGCCAAGGAGGCAGCCGATGCGGCCAATCACGCCAAATCGGCCTTTCTCGCCAACATGAGCCACGAAATCCGGACGCCCCTCAACGGCGTCATCGGCCTCAGCCATATCCTGCGTCGCCAGTCCCCGCGCCCGGAACAGGCCGACCGCCTGGACAAGATCATCGCGGCGGCCGACCACCTGATGGCCATCCTGAACGACGTGCTCGATCTCTCGAAAATCGAGGCGGGCAAGCTCAGCATCTCGATCGAATCCTTCGATCGCGCGCGCCTGACCGAGCGCCTGCATGCCCTGTTCGACGAACCGGCGCGCCAGAAAGGACTGGCCCTGCATCTTGAATTCGAGACGCTGCCCATGCAACTGATCGGCGATCAGACCCGAATCGCACAAATCCTGATCAATTTCATCGGCAATGCCATCAAATTCACCGAGCAGGGCAGCATTCACATCCATGGCCGCTGCCTGCCCGACACTCCCGATGTCCAGCACCTGCGCTTCGAGGTCCGCGACACCGGGATCGGTCTGGATGCGGCCCACTGTGCCCGGATTTTCGATGCCTTCGAGCAGGTAGACAATTCCAGCACCCGCCGCCATGGCGGCACCGGGCTCGGCCTGGCCATCAACCGCCGCCTGGCCCGACTGATGGGCGGCGACACCGGCGTCGAGAGCACTCCGGGAGAAGGCAGCACGTTCTGGTTTACCACCCGGCAGACTCTCCCGGCCCAAGCCTCACCCCAGCCCCTTGCCGCCACGCCGCACCCACCTGCGGAACAACGCCTGAAAACGGCACACGCCGGCAAGCGGGTGCTGCTGGCCGACGACAACCGAATCAACCTGGAGGTCGCCAGAGAGCTGCTGGAGGATGCCGGACTCAGCGTGACCTGCGCCGACGATGGTCAGGCGGCGGTCGACCTCGCCCAGAGCACCGATTTCGATCTGATCCTGCTCGATGTGAACATGCCGGGCATCAATGGCCATGATGCGGCACGCCTGCTGCGCGCCCTGCCTCACCTGAGCAGCACCCCCATTCTGGCCATGAGTGCCAACACCAGCCCGAGCGACCAGGTGGCCAGCGAAAATGCCGGCATGAACGCGCATTTGGGCAAACCCGTTGCCCCCGACCGGCTCTACGAAGCCCTGCTTTTCTGGCTGGAAAAATCGGCAGAAAGCAAATCCATTGCGTGAGGGGGGGTATAATCCTGCCCCATGTCTGAAATCAATACCTTAGCGAGCGAAGCCGCTCTGCCTGCCGCTGCCGAAGCAGCCCCCGAAATCACCTTTGCCGACCTGGGCCTGGCGCCGGAGATTCTCCGTGCCGTGACCGAAATGGGTTACAACAAGCCGACGCCGATCCAGGCCAAGGCCATCCCGCTGGTCATCAGCGGCAAGGACATCATGGGGGGCGCCCAGACCGGTACCGGCAAGACGGCGGCCTTCACGCTGCCCATCCTGCAACGCATCCTCCCCTTTGCCAGCAGCAGCCCGTCGCCGGCCAAGCACCCGGTGCGCGCCCTGATTCTCGCCCCGACGCGGGAACTGGCCCTGCAGGTGTACGAATCGGTCAAAGCCTACAGCAAATACACCCCGATCCGCGCCATGTGCGCCTTTGGCGGCGTGGATATCAAGCCGCAGATCGCCGAACTGAAAAAAGGCGTCGAAGTCCTCGTCGCCACGCCGGGCCGCCTGCTCGACCATGTGGAATCGAAGAGTGTCAGCTTCAATTCGGTCCAGGCCCTCGTTCTCGACGAAGCCGACCGCATGCTCGACATGGGCTTCATCCCGGACGTCACGCGCATCCTGAAAATGCTGCCGGCGCAACGCCAGAGCCTGCTCTTCTCGGCAACCTTCTCGGACGACATCAAGAAGCTCGCCGACACCATGCTGCAAGCCCCGACCCTGGTCGAAGTGGCGCGCCGCAACCAGGTCTCGGACACCATCACGCACCGCGTGCACCCGGTTTCGGAATACGGCAAGCGCGGTCTGCTGACCAAGCTGCTGAAATCCGGCGAAATCCGCCAGTGCATCGTCTTCATGCGGACCAAGCAGGGCTGCTCCCGCCTCTCCCGCGAACTGCAGCGGGCCGGCATTCACGCCGACGCGATCCACGGCGACAAGAGCCAGCTCGACCGCATCAAGGCACTCGATGCCTTCAAGGCCGGCCAGACCCTGGCCCTGGTCGCCACCGACGTCGCCGCGCGCGGCCTCGATGTCGATGACCTGCCCTACGTCATCAACTACGAACTCCCGCATGTGCCGGAAGACTACGTGCACCGCATCGGCCGCACCGGTCGTGCCGGCAAGACGGGCAACGCCATCTCCCTGGTTTCGGCACACGAAGTCGGCTACCTGGTCGAGATCGAAAAGCTGATCAAGCGCCCGATCGAGCAGATCGAAGTCGCCGGCTTTGCCCCGGAACCGGAATACGAATACCCCCCGGGCAACAAGAAAAAGCGCCCGGCCCCGCCGCCGGCTGCGGCCCCGGTCTCGCACAAGCCGGAGCGGAGCCATGGCCGACGCCAGCATCCGCGGGATCCCTACCCGATGATTGCGGCGGACGGCTTCGACTTCAGCAAGCCCTACGAATCCGGCACGCACGGCGATCTCCCGGACTCGCCCAAGGCACCGGCGAAAGCCGATCCGCACAAGCCGCGCAAGGTCGTGGCCGCCCTGCTCGGGGGCCTGGGCCGCAAGTAAGTCGGCGCGCACAGCAACAACAAAAACGGCACCGAAAGGTGCCGTTTTACATTGCCCAACCAGACGCTGCCGACAGAAAGCGCCTTAGACGCTTCCCACCTTCTGCTGCGGACGTCCTGCGAACCCCGGGAAAGGCTTGGGCTTGGCGGCCACTTCCTTTTCCTTCAATTTCACGATGGCAATCGACAGGTTGTCGCCATGCCCGCCGGCCCGCAAGCGCGCCTGCTCAACCAGCTTTTCGCAGGCTTCCCGGGCGGTATGGCTGGCCACGATGCCCCCCAGTTCCTCATCCGAGAAATAGGCCCACAAACCGTCCGAGCACAGTACATAGGCGTCGCCGGATTGCAGATCGGTGGTTTCGGCATAGTCGAAGAGCGGCTCATCATTGCCACCCACCGACGTCAGCAGCACATTGCGGCTCGGGTGGACCAGCGCCTGCTCCGGCGTAATCCGGCCACGCGAGAGCAATTGCTCGACATAGGAATGATCCTTTGTCCGCCCGATGAGGGCCTTGTCCCGGAAATGGTACAGACGGCTGTCGCCGCAATGCAGCCAGCTCATGCGTCCCGGCTGGATGAGCATCATGACCACCGTGCTGTGCGGGTTCATTTCGTTCATCAGGCGCGAGGCCTTGATCAGCATGTGCGCCTCATGCAGGCAGCTGCGCAGCATTTTTTCCGGCGTTTCTTCCTCGGGTGAAAACTGCGTCAGATTCTGACGCGCGGTATGCACCATCTGATCCGCCGCCAGCGCGCCACCGGTGTGACCGCCCATCCCGTCGGCCACCACCGCCAGGGCCACGCCGCGCAAATTCGTATGCGGCACGATCAAAACCCGGTCCTGCTGTTCCTTGCGATCCCCCTGATGCTGGGCAGCACAGGCATCAATCACCAAAGCCATGCTTCTTCAACTCCCCCTGCAAACCACAACCGGCCTCGGCGAATCAATGCTGGCTGGCATGAAAACGTTCAATCACGATATCGACAAACTCGGGCAAGGTGTCGTCACCCAGCCCCAACTCCGGCATGACCTCATCCTTGATGCGCGCCCATTCAGGGTTCGGCACATGTTGGTCACGATAGTAAATCTCGATTGCCAGTTGCAGGATCGCAATCATGGAGCGGGCCTCGTGATCGCCCATTTCCGTGATGTGATGATGCAAGCGGATGGCATCGCAAATGAATTCCGGCAAGCGCCAGTAACGGGACACGATGTAGCCCACGACGCTGTGGTCTGCGCTGAATTTGCGATCCTCTTCGTCGAGGTCGACCCAGCGGCCCGGCTCGCCCAGATGCATCTCGGCGCAATACGCCGGGAAACGCTGCAAGAGGAGCAAGACACCACAGTCATGGAAAATCCCGGCCAGGTAAGCCTGATCCGGGAAAATGTTGCACACGGCCACACGGTCATCGGCAATCAGCATGGCGATCTGCGCCACGGCCTGCGAACGCGCCCAGAACGCCTCGTAGGCCGCCTGATTCTTGTCGACCTTGACCAGCCCGGCCAAAACGATGGCCTGCATCAGGTTGACCGTCTGACGGATGCCCACGGCGTGCAGAATCTGCTCGACGGAGTCGAAAGGCTGATGCTGCGCATAGGCAGCATTCGTCACGACCTTGAACAGCATGGCGGTCGCACCGGGATCCTGATTGATCACCCGGGCCAGCACGCGCACATCCTGCTCCTTGCGCCGGATGCATTGACGCAACTCTTCCAGCACCCGGGGCTGCGGCGGGATTTTCACCCCGCGCTCCATCAGGCGACGGAACTTGCGGCCTTCTTCTTCTCCCAGTGCTTTGGCTGCTTCAGCCAGCGATACCCCGGTCACCCATCACCTCGTCGATCAGTTCAATCCAGTGCCGGACGGGCACGCTGCACCCGGCCTGCAAATGCGTCAGGCAGCCGATATTGGCTGTGGCAATCACGCCAGGATTGCCGGCGGTCAACGCGGCCAGCTTCCGCGTTCTCAGCGTTGAAGCCAGCGCTTCCTGCAAGACCGCGTAAGTTCCTGCCGAACCACAGCACAAATGCGACTCCGATACCGCGACCAATTCAAAGCCTGAGCGCTGGAGTACGGTCTCCACAGCCCCCCGGATCTTCAGGCCATGCTGCAAGGTGCACGGTGTATGAAATGCTAGTTTACCCCGCGAATTCGTGCTTTGTGGCAAAAATGAAAGCAACTTTTCCATCTCTGCCAGAACGATTTCGCTGGGGTCCCGACACAAGGCACTGATTCTCGCGGCCTTTTCGGCATAGTCCGGATCGTCATTTAAAACATGGGCATAATCACGCACCTGCACGCCGCAGCCCGACGCCGTGACGACAATGGCCGCCACGCCCGCTTCGACATGCGGCCACCAGGCATCGATGTTGCGCCGCATGTCCGCCTTGGCCGCTGCCGGGTCGTTCAGGTGAAAGCGCACGGCCCCGCAGCAGCCGGCCTTCTTTTCCTCAAAGAGGCTGATGCCAAGCCGATCCAGCACGCGCGCCGTCGCCGCATTGATGTTGGGCGCCAGACTGGGCTGCACGCAACCGGCCAGGGCCAGCATGCGCCGCGGGTGCCGATCCGGTGCCGGCCAAGCTCCGGCCGGACGCGCGTCTGGCAATTTGTCGGCCAGCACATTGGGCAACAGGGGACGCACCGCCCGACCCAGCCCGACAGCGGCACCAAACAACGCCGGCCGGGGCAGGACGGCCTTGAGCAAGGCACGCGGCACGGCCTCCTTGAGCGGACGTTTGAGACGGGACTCGACCACCTCGCGTCCGATATCGAGCAAATGGCTGTATTTGACGCCGGACGGGCAGGTGGTCTCGCAGGAGCGGCAAGTCAGACAACGATCCAGATGCAGGCGGGTTTTCTCCGTCACCGGCTGACCTTCAAGTACCTGCTTGATCAGGTAAATGCGGCCGCGCGGCCCATCGAGTTCATCGCCCAGGACCTGATAGGTCGGGCAGGTCGCCGTGCAGAAACCGCAATGCACACATTTGCGCAGGATCTCTCCGGCGATTTTTCCGGCCCGGGTATCCCGGATGAAGTCGGCAAGCTGGGTATCCATCAGAACTCCGCGTAGAGACGACCGGGATTGAGTATGCCCTGCGGGTCGAACGCCTTTTTCAGGCGCCGGTGCAGGGCCAGCAAGGCCGGATTGAGATCGGTAAAGCAGCCTTCGCGCAGGCGCAGGGATTCAGGCGCACGATACAGCACGGCATGGCCCCCAAGGCGAGCCGCCGCCCCCCGGATGGCCGCCAGATCGCCGGCATACCAGCGCAGGGCGCCGCCCCATTCGATGGCGCGCAGATCGTCGAGACCGGGGTCGGCCGCACTGGAAGGCAGCGCGAGGCGCCACAGGATCGGCCCGGCAAAAGCGGGATGCGTCTGTTCGCGCACGGATTCCCAGTGTTTTTCGGCGTCGACCGTCGGACTGCCGCCCAGGCGCTGAACGGCGGCCTCCACGGCCGATGCGGCACCGGAGAGGCGCACCCAGAGTTGGCCGCCATGCCAGAACGAAGCCGAAATCGGCACGGGCTGCCCGCCCCAGCGGTTCAGCCAGTGCACGCTCTCTTCCGCACTGCACTCGAACAGCCGCGTCGTTTCGGCCACCGGCCGCGGCAGGACTTTCAGCGTCACCTCGGTGAGCACGCCCAGGGTCCCCAGGCTCCCGGCTAGAAAGCGCGAGACATCGTAACCCGCCACATTTTTCATGACCTGGCCGCCAAATCGGAGCATTTCGCCCCAGCCGTCGATCAGACCGACACCCAGCACGAAATCGCGCACGCCCCCGGCCTGCATGCGGCGCGGCCCGGACAAACCGGCCGCCACGCAGCCGCCCACGGTCGCCGTTCCCAGACGGGGCGGTTCGAAGGCCAGCATCTGACCACGCTCGGCCAGCGCCGCCTCAACCTCAGCCAGCGGCGTCCCGCCCTTGGCCGTGATGTAGAGCTCGGTCGGTTCGTACGCCACAATGCCGCGATATCCGCCGACATCCAGCACCTCGCCGGCCAGCGAGGCACCGTAGAAATCCTTGCTGCCGCCCCCCCGGATGCGCAAGGGCGTTCGGGTCGCCTGCGCCGCGCGGATGGCCTCGACCATATCCTGAAGATCCATCAGAAGCGCTCCAGTTCGGGAAACTTGAGTTCGCCGCGATGCACATGCATGCGGCCATATTCGGCACAGCGGTGCAGGCTGGGAATGGCCTTGCCCGGATTGAGCAGGCCGGACTCGTCGAACGCTGCCTTGATGCGCCGGAAGGCAGCCAGCTCCGGGCCGCCGTATTGCACGCACATCTGGTTGATTTTCTCGACGCCGACGCCATGTTCGCCGGTGATCGAGCCACCGAGCGCGACCGACAATTCAAGAATCTCCACCCCGAAGGCCTCGGCCTTGTCCCACTCGCCGGGCTTGGCAGCGTCGTACATGATCAGCGGATGCAGATTGCCGTCACCGGCATGAAAGACGTTGGCGCAACGCAAGCCATACTTGCGCTCCATCTCGGCAATCGCGCTCAGCATCTCGGCCAGCCGCTTGCGCGGAATGGTGCCGTCCATGCAGTAGTAATCGGGCGTGATCCGTCCCACGGCGGGGAAGGCCGCCTTGCGCCCGGCCCAGAATTTGAGCCGCTCGGCCTCGGATTGCGACACGCGCAGATCGCGCGCCCCCGCCGCAGTGAGCACCGCCGTCACCCGGGCGATTTCCTCGGCCACCTCCTCCGGCGTGCCATCCGACTCGCAAAGCAGGATGGCCGCGGCAGAAAGATCGTAGCCGGCCTGCACGAAGGGTTCGACCGCAGCCGTCGCCGGCTTGTCCATCATCTCAAGGCCGGCCGGAATGATGCCGGCGGCGATGATCGCCGCCACCGCATCGCCCGCCTTGCCGACATCGTCAAACGAGGCCATCACCACCTGCGCCAAGGCCGGCTTGGGCACGAGTTTGACGGTAACTTCGGTGACCACGCCGAGCAAGCCTTCGGACCCGATGAGCAGCGCCAGCAGGTCGTAACCGGGGGCATCCGGCGCCTCGCCGCCGATCTCGAAAACCTCGCCCTCGATGCTGACCACGCGCACCCGCAGCACGTTATGCACGGTCAGGCCATATTTGAGGCAATGCACGCCGCCCGAGTTTTCCGCCACATTGCCGCCCAGGGTGCAGGCAATCTGCGACGAAGGATCCGGTGCGTAATACAAGTCGTACGGTGCCGCCGCCTCGGAGACCGCGAGGTTGCGCACGCCGGGCTGGACGATGGCGAGGCGTTGCTGACGGTCGACCTGCAAAATCCGGTTAAAACGGGCCATCGACAACACCACGCCTTCCGCATGCGGCATGGCGCCGCCGGAGAGGCCGGTACCGGCCCCGCGCGCCACCACCGGGACGCCCATCTGGTGACAGGTACGCAGCAGGTCGATCACCTGCTCCTCGGTCTCCGGCAGACACACGGCCGCCGGCACGGTCCGGAAGGCGGTGAGGCCGTCGCACTCGTAAGGCCGCAGGTCTTCCTCGTCAAGAAGCAGGCAATGCGGCGGCAAGATCAGTTGCAGCCGCCGCGCCAGCGCGCTGCGATCTGTTTTGAATCCCGGTTCCTGCTCGCTCATGGCGATGTCTCCTCGTTGTTTTGACCGGTTTTTCGGGGGCTGGAACGCTAATCGCCGCCTGTCGGGGTAATCAGGATGGCGCGGAAGTCATTCACATTGACCCGCGTCGGCCCGGTCACCAGCAGATCACCGAGCCCGTTGAAAAAGCCCCAGGCATCGTTGTCGGCCAGGTGCGCCCGGGCATCCAGCCCCAGCGCCCTGGCCCGCCCCAGCGTGTCCGGCGAGATAAAGGCCCCGGCATTGTCGCAAGTGCCATCGATCCCGTCCGTATCGGCGGCCAGCGCATGAATGCCCGGTGTTTCGCCCAGGCCCAGCGCAAGGCCAAGCAGGAATTCGGTATTGCGCCCACCCACGCCCTGGCCGCGCACGGTCACCGTGGTTTCACCGCCCGAAAGCAGCACACAGGGGCCGGACAGCGGCTGACCGTGCTGCAGGCAGGAGCGGGCAATGCCAGCCATGGCCTTGCCCACTTCCCGCGCCTCGCCCTCGATGGCATCGCCCAGAATCAGCGGCGTCACGCCCTCGGCGCGCGCCGCCTCGGCGACGGCGGCCAGCATCTGACGCGGACTGGCCAGCAAGTGGTAACGCGCCAGCGACAAACGCGGATCGCCCGGCTTGGGCGTTTCCAGCGCGCCGGAGAGCAAGCCCGCCCGGACGGAGGCTGGCAGCGCCACGCCATAGAAATCGAGGATGCGCAGGGCGTCGACCGTCGTCGTCGGATCGGCGACCGTAGGGCCGGAGGCGATCACGCTTGGATCATCACCCGGCACATCGGACATCGAGAGGGTGTAGACCGGTGCCGGCCAGGCCGCCACGGCAAGTTGCCCGCCCTTGAGGGTCGACAGGTGCTTGCGCACGCAATTGATGTCGCCGATACCCGCACCGGAGCGTAGCAAAGCCTGGGTAATGGCCTGCTTTTCGGTCAGATCCAGACCGTCGACCGGCGCCGGCAGCAAGGCCGAACCGCCGCCGGAGAGCAGCACGAGCACGCGGTCATGCTCGGTCAGACCGGCCACGGCGCCCTTCAGACGCACGGCGGCCAGCAAGCCCGCCGCATCCGGCACCGGGTGGGCAGCCTCCAGAATTTCGATCCGTTCGCAGGGCACGGCATGGCCGTAGCGGGTCACGACGACGCCGGTCAACGGCCCGGACCAGGCCATTTCCACGGCCCGCGCCATGGCGGCCGAGGCTTTGCCTGCGCCCACCACAACCAGGCGACCGCCCGGCCCGGGCGGCGGCACGGCGGCCAGGGCCGGCGGCACAATCCGGGCCGGATCGGCCGACGCCACCGCCACATCGAACCAGCGACGCAACACCTCACGCGGCAACATGAACCACCTCCATCGCACGCAGCCAGCCCAACCCGGCCAGGGTATCGGCCTGCGGCTTGTATTCGCAACCGACCCAGCCGGCGTAGCCCAGACGGTCCATTTCCCGGAACAGGAAGGGATAGTGGATTTCGCCCGTCCCCGGTTCATGCCGCCCCGGGTTATCGGCAATCTGAATATGGCCGACCCGCGGCAGCTGCGTCGCCAGCGTGCGGGCCAGATCGCCCTGGATGATCTGGACGTGATAGAGATCGAGTTGCAGGCGCACGTTGTCACGGTCAATCTTGTCCAGCAGGCGCACGGCCTGATCCACGCTGTCCAGCCAGTAGCCGGGCATGTCGATGCGGCTGTTGATCGGCTCGATCATCACCGTCACCCCCGCGGTCGCCAGATGATCGGCGGCATGACGCAGGTTGGCGATGTAGTTCTCCTCCAGCACCGACTCCGCCACGCCCGCCGGACGCAGGCCGGCCATGCAATGCACCTGCCGGCAATCGAGCAGCATGGCGTACTCAAGTGCCTGCTCGACGCTGTCGGCAAAGTCGCCATGACGGTCGGGCAGACAGGCCAGACCGCGCTCGCCCGCCGCCCAGTCGCCCGGATGCAGATTGAACAGCACCTGCTCGACGCCCGCCGCCGTCAGCCAGCCGGCCACCTCGGTGGCCGGCCAGTCATAAGGAAAGAGGTATTCCACGCCCTTGAAGCCGGCCTGGGCTGCCGCCTGAAAACGCGCCGGGAACGGCTGGTCGGTAAAGAGAAAACTGAGATTGGCGGCGAACTTTGGCATGGGGACGACAGTCAGTGATCAGGCAGAAACGTATAATCGTGCAGAACATCAGGAGAACGCAACGTGAGCACCGATACGACACAACAAGAAACCGAACGCAAGGGTAACCGCCTCTCGAAAATCGTCACTCGGACCGGCGATGCCGGCACCACCGGCCTTGGTGATGGCAGCCGCACCACCAAGGACAGCCTGCGCATCGACGCCATCGGCGAAGTCGACGAACTCAACTGCACGATCGGCCTGCTGCTCTGCGAAGACCTGCCGGAAGCCGTCCGCGCCGCCCTTTTCGACATCCAGCACGACCTCTTCGACCTCGGCGGCGAACTCTGCCTGCCGGGCATGGCGGTCATGAAGGACACGCAGGTGGGGCGCCTGGAAGAACTGGTCGAGACCTTCAATGCCGACCTGCCGATGCTCAAGGAATTCATCCTGCCCGGCGGCACCCGCCCGGCCGCCGTGGCCCACCTGTGCCGCACGGTGGCCCGCCGTGCCGAGCGCGCCATGGTCCGCCTGAACACCGAAGAGCCCTTGTCCGATGCGGCCCGCCGCTACATCAACCGCCTCTCCGACCTGCTGTTCATCCTGGGCCGTCTGCTCAACCGGGCCGGCGGGCGCGGCGATGTGCTGTGGCAAAAAGGCAAGAATGCGGCCTGATTAAAGCCGTGCCATAATCTGCGCCATGTTCCGCGTCATCACCACCTATCGCACAGGCGGCCCCTATCCCGTGGTTGAAAAGGGGCCGTGGCACCCGGATCGGCAAAATGCCGAGACCTGGGCTGACCGCTTGCGCACATTGGGTTACGTGGTCCGTATCGAAAGCCAGTTCAACGCCGTGTCCGAGGATAACTCGGCGCTCGCGGATGCCCTGGCCAGCATGGCCTGATCGGCAAGGGACAATCGCCCGCAGAATCACGTACTATCTCCGGTTCATAACACCTTATAACCGGAGACAGCCCGATGACCACACCGTCATTCACCACGCTCGCCGTTCACCAGGACGGCGCCGTGGCCCATATCCAACTCAACCGTCCCGACAAGTCGAACGCCCTCAATGCGGCGATGTGGCAGGAGATCCGTGCCGCCTTCGAGTGGGTCGATCAGAGCCCGACCATCCGGGTCGCCCTCCTTTCCGGCGCCGGAAAAAACTTCTGCGCCGGCATCGACCTCGCCATGCTGGCGGGGGTCCAGCAGCAAACCGCACACCCCGACGGCGCCCGCAGCCGTGAAAAGCTGCGCCGCCTGATCCTCGATCTGCAGGACTGCCTGAGTAGCCTGGAGCGCTGCAGCAAGCCCGTCATCGCCGCCATCCAGGGCGCCTGTGTCGGCGGTGCGCTCGATCTCGTGACCTGTTGCGACATGCGCTATGTGACCGACGATGCCGTGTTCTCGATCAAGGAGATCGATATCGGCATGGTGGCCGATGTCGGCACGCTGCAACGCCTGCCGCGCCTGATCGGCGACGGCATGACGCGGGAACTGGCTTATACCGGCCGCAACGTGGAGGCGGACGAAGCCGTCCGGCTCGGTCTGGCCAACCGGAATTTCGGCACCGCCGAGGCGTTGACCGTCGGCGTGCAGGCCCTGGCTGCCGAAATTGCCGGCAAATCGCCCCTCGCCATTCGCGGCAGCAAGGAAATCCTCAATTACAGCCGCGACCACTCGGTGGCCGACGGCCTCAACTATGTCGCGACCTGGAATGCCGCCATGCTGATTTCCGCCGACCTGCAGGAAAGCATGCAGGCCAAGCTGGAAAAACGTGCGCCGCGTTTCGCCGACTGAGTGTGAACGGGCGGGCCCGGCCCGCCGCCCTGGCCTGCGCGGCCTGCTTGGCGTGCTGGGCCTGTTCGGCGCGCTCAGCCTCGCCTCGCTCGCCCAGGCCGGTGGCTGCCCGCCACTGCCGCCCCCGAGCGTCAGCCTGATCCGCATTGACCCCGAAGTCAGCATCAATACCCAACTGACGCACATGCAGATCCAGGCCCTGATCCCGCCCGCCCAACGCAGCGGCAACCCGGTGCCGGGTTTGACACAGGCCAATGCCCATGTGCGCTACCGCCTCGAACTACGCACCCTGCCCAGCCTGGACGGCCAGGGTGAATGCACCAGCCCGAAGCTCGTCATCCACTACGGCTTCACCCCCATAACCCTGTACATCAGCCGGGAACTGCTGCCCCCGCAATGTGGGTACCGGGAAATCCTCGCCCATGAGGAACGCCATCTGGCAGCCTATCGCACCCATGCCGACGCCATCGAACCGGCGCTGCGACGCACGCTGGAAGCCCGCTTTCTGAACAGCCCGATCACCCCGCAGCCCCCCGGCGCCGCCCAGCGCAGCCTGCGGGAGGAACTACAGCAGCACTGGAAACCCTACCTCCGGCAACAACTCGCCGACGCACAAGCCGCCCAGCAGCACATCGACACCGACAGCGAATATCGCCGGCTGAATGCCGCCTGCCAGGGGGAAATTCGGGAAAAACTCAGGCCTTGAGGCGAAACATGCGCCGGCCAGAGCCGTCCTCACCCGATCAAGCGAGACGAAAAGCGCTGATCAGCCCCATGCCTGACCACACCCCAAGCGCACTTACCAGGTGAAGTCATCCGGAATCTTGTAATCCGCATACGGATCGTCTTCCGCAGGCAGCGTCTCGGCGCTGGACTTGCTCACCCGCACGACAATTGCCGGGTTGCGCTCGGCAATCTTGTCGGCAACGATCTTCGGGACAAGTTCAAACACCTCGCCCTGGCAAATGATGACCAGGCGCCCAGCCGTCAGGTGAGCCTGAACCGGGGCTGAAACATAGATGCGTTTGACCTTGTTTTCATAGGTGAAGTTGTAGGCAATATCGCCGTTACCCTTGCTTTGACGGCTTTGCTGCACCATCTGTGCAATTTGGGCGGCGACTTCCTTTTCCCGATTGGCCGCCACCCGTTGCGCGTTCAGTTCCCGCGCCCGTTCCGCTTGCTTGCGCTGCGCCTCAGCGGCAGCCTGCCGGACATCATCCACAACTTTGACACCCGTGCGACGCTCTTCCTTTTTTTGCTTATTCTGATCCTGCTTGGCCTGATTCACTTTCTTCTGGCTGATCAAACCGGCTTTCAAAAACTGATCCTGCAACGAGGCCATGCCCGCACTCCATCCGTGAAAATCGACAAACGGCACCCAATATGCCGCGCCGGGGACGCTAGCTTAGCAAAACAGCCCCGCGCCTTCGCTGAAATCCGCAATAAAAACCCCGCGCAACCATCGGGTTGGCGGGGTTGATCCGGTATCGCACGGAGAACGAACGCGCGCAGGTCCAGCAGGGAATTAGCCCAGCATGTCGTCCCGCAAGCCCATCGGCGCATCCTGGAAAATCCGGGCGTCCATCAGGACAGGAGGACGATCCATGACCGGCTTGAACGCCATTTTGTCGAGGATATCCCGCTGCAAATCGACGCCCGGTGCAATTTCAATCAACTCCAGCCCGGCTTCGCACAGACGGAAAACACAGCGCTCCGTGATGTAGAGCACGGTTTTGCCCCACTTCACGGCTTGCGGACCGCTGAAGGTCCGGTGTTCGACGGCATTGACGAATTTTTGCGCCTGCCCGTCCTGAAGGATGCGCAGCATGCCGTCTTCCAGCGCAATATTCAGATCCCCTGCGGTGAAAGTACCGACAAACACCACCTTCTTGGCATTCTGGGAAATATTGATGAATCCCCCGGCTCCGGCCAGGCGCGGACCAAATTTGGACACATTCAGATTTCCCTCCCGATCAGCCTGAGCCAGCCCAAGGAAAGCGATGTCCAGCCCGCCGCCATCGTAAAAATCAAACTGGCTGGGCTGATCGATGATGGCCTGCGTATTGATGGCGGCGCCAAAGCTGAGCCCTCCGGCAGGAATGCCGCCGATGACCCCGGGTTCCGCCGTCAGCGTCATCAAATCGATGACCTGCTCTTCCGCTGCCACATTTGCCACGCCCTCGGGCATACCAATGCCGAGATTCACAATGGCCCCGGACCGCAACTCCATCGCGGCCCGACGCGCGATGATCTTGCGTTCGCTCATGCCCATTTCAGGAATCGCGGAGAGGGGCACCCGAATTTCGCCTGCGTAGGCCGGGTTGTACTGCTCGCTGAAGGTCTGCATGTGATATTCGGGCTTTTCGGCCACCACCACACAATCCACCAGCACCCCGGGAATCTTGACTTGGCGGGGGTTCAAACTTCCCCGCTCAGCCAGGCGCTCAACCTGAACGATGACGATGCCGCCGGAATTCTTGGCAGCCATCGCAATGGCCTGTGCTTCGAGCGTTAACGCTTCCTTTTCCATGCTGACATTGCCATCTGGATCGGCCGTTGTGCCCCGGATAACGCCCACATGGATCGGAAAAGCCTTGTAGAACAGATAGGGTTCGTCATCAATCTGCATCAGACGAACAATATCCGTCGTGGTTTTTTCATTGAGCTTGCCGCCACCAAAACGCGGATCGACAAAAGTGCCCAGGCCGACATGGGTCAAGGTCCCCGGTTTGCCGGCCGCGATGTCACGAAACAAATGGGCAATCACCCCTTGCGGCAGGTTGTAGGCCTCAATCCGGTTCGCCACGGCAAGGGCCTGTAATTTCGGCACCAGTCCCCAATGACCGCCAATCACTTTGGCCACCAGCCCCTCATGGCCCAGATGATTCAGGCCACGCTCTTTGCCATCGCCTTGCCCTGCGGCATAAACCAGGGTCAGATTGCGTGGCCCGCCGGCACCATTGTCCCGTTGCGCATCGAGAAAGCGTGCCTCGAGTGCGACGGCAATATTTTCAGGGAAGCCGATTCCGACGAAACCGCCTGTGGCAAGCGTATCGCCATCGCGAATCAGGCCCACCGCCTCTCGCGCGGATACAACCTTGCCGCGCCCTACAGTGCGCTCATGCGCACTTTTTTGCTCTTGCTTGATGGACATTCATGTGTCTCCAACCGAATCGGGGCGTGCCCAGGCCGACCCCATGTCATGTTCCCGTATCTTAACGAACGGGGGCGCAAAGCGGGGGCAAGATCAGCCCCCCGCGATCGCACGTGATGCCTTAGACAATACCAAACAGGTAGAAGGCGGCAATGACGACGAATACGGCCGCCGTCTTGATCAGGGTAATGGCAAAAATGTCCTTGTATGCCACGCGATGCGTGAGGCCCGTCACCGCCAGCAAGGTGATCACGGCCCCGTTATGCGGCAAGGTGTCCATCCCGCCCGAGGCCATGGAGGCCACTCGGTGCAGCACTTCCAGAGGAATGCCGGCAGCTTGCGCATTCTGGATGAAGGTTTCCGCCATGGCAGCCAGGGCGATACTCATCCCCCCCGAGGCTGAGCCGGTAATCCCGGCCAGCGAGGTGACGGTAATCGCTTCGTTGATCAAGGGATTGGGGATCGCCGTCAGCGCGTTCGCAACGACCAAAAAGCCGGGCATCGCCGCAATCACGGCACCAAAACCGTATTCGGAGGCGGTGTTCATCGAGGCCAGCAAGGCCCCTGCAATGGCCGACTTCGAGCCTTCGGCAAATTTGCTCACCACGGTTTTTCCGGCAAACACGAAAACCGTCAGAATCCCGACCAGCAGCGCGCCTTCCACCGCCCAGATCGCGGCGATTTTGGTCACATCCTGAACCACCGGCGCCGCCTTGCCCACCACGGCAGGAATAAACGAGTGCGACTTGCCATAAACCTCGGGAATCAGACGGGTAAAGGCCCAGTTCGTCACGCCGACCAGCACCAGCGGCAAAATCGCAATCAGCGGATTGGCCAGCTTTTCGTGTTCAAACGGCTCCGGTTCATTCACGAGATCCGTGCCATAGCCCTCCCCGGCACGCGCAGCCTGGCGACGACGCCATTCCAGATAAGACAAGCCGCAGACGATGATGAACACAGCACCGATGATGCCCAAGGTGGGCGCGGCATAGATATTGGTCTTAAAAAAGGTGGTGGGGATGATGTTCTGAATTTGCGGCGTCCCTGGGAGAGAATCCATGGTGAAAGTGAAAGCACCCAGCGCAATCGTCCCGGGAATCAGGCGTTTCGGAATATCGCTCTGACGGAACAACTCGGCCGCGAACGGATACACCGCAAACACCACCACAAACAGGGAAACACCAAAATAGGTGAGCAAGCCGCAGACGGCCACAATGGACAGCATGGCACGCTCTCGACCGAGCATGTTGATCACCGAGGAAACAATGGCCTTCGAAAATCCGGAGAGTTCGATCACCTTGCCAAAGACGGCGCCCAACAGGAAGACCGGGAAATACAATTTGACGAAGCCAACCATCTTGTCCATGAACAAGCCGGTGAACATCGGCGCAACCAGACTGGGGTCTGTCAGCAAGACCGCACCAAGTGCGGCAATCGGGGCAAAAAGAATCACGCTGTAGCCGCGATAGGCCACGAACATCAGGAAGCACAGTGCTCCCAGGACGATGAGAAAGTCCATGTATATGTCTCCTTGTTTTTGCATGGGTAAAACAAGGAGCGAATTGCAGCTTCCGTGCCAAACGACTACATCGTTGAATTAAAACGAAAATCAAACCAACAACCGCGCCCAGGGCAGCAGAAACTGTCTGCTGCTGAAGACAGCCTGTCTGCAAAAGCAGACAACGCTACAACGCAGGCGCCATCTCAGCCCGGCGTGCTAGTCCTGTTCACTGCGGGTATCCAGGCCCAGTGCCGCAATTTTCTCGTAGAGCGCGGCGCGTGAGATGCCCAGCAACTTGGCAGCTTGTGCCTTGTTACCGTGCGCCTCCCGCAAGGCCTGAAGAATGGCACTGCGTTCCGCATTAGCGACCACCATGCCGAGGTTGACGGCAGCACTCACCGGCTCCGCCTGACCGGCGGGATGCGCTCCCCGCGCCTGCGGCATCATCCGATCAATCTCCCCCCGCTCCAGACAATCGCTATCGGACATCAGCAAGACACGTTCAAGCACATTCGCCAGTTCCCGGACGTTGCCCGGCCAATCGTGTTGGCGAAGACGCTCGATGGCACTGGCACCGAGCACCCTGGGCGGCAGCCCCTGCTCCCGGCAGATCGCATCCACCAGATGTTCGCCCAGAAGCGGCAGGTCATCCATGCGCTGACGCAAGGGGGGCGTGACCAGGCTGATCACGTTCAGGCGATAAAACAGATCCGCTCTGAATTGTCCTGCCGCCACCATGGCCTCCAGATTACGGCTCGTCGCCGCAATCACACGCACGTCGACAGGTTGCAAATGATTGGAGCCCACCGGCTCAATCTCTCGTTCCTGGAGCGTACGCAGGAGCTTGGCCTGCAAGGCGAGCGACATATCGCCGATTTCATCGAGAAACAGGGTGCCGCCATCCGCCAGTTTGAATTTCCCGTCCCGTCCCTTGCGCTCGGCCCCCGTATAGGCGCCGGGTGCCACACCAAAAAATTCGGCCTCCAGCAAGGTTTCCGGGATGGCCGCAATATTCACTGCGACAAAAGGCCCCTCTGCACGCGGACTATCGGCATGAATGGCCTGGGCCAGGAGCTCCTTGCCCGTGCCGGTTTCGCCCAGGATCAAGACGGGAGAGGTGGTCCGTGCAGCACGGCGCGCCGCCTGCTTCAGTTCGAGGCAGGCAAAATTGACCCCCACGAAACTCGCGAAGGTATAGCGGGTTCGCCGTGCTTCCGCGAGTCGGCGCTGAGCATCTGCCAACTCGGCCCGTAGCCGCTGGTAGCGGGCCACCACCGGCGCCAGGCGCCGCGGATCATCGTAGAGCACCATCCCGACCGCACCGAGAATCCTGCCTTCGGCATCCTTCAGCGGCAAGCGGGTCACCACGAAGGATTGGCTGCCAAAATCCATGATATCCAGCATGATGGGCTTACCGGATTCGACCACCTGACGCATCAGGCTGTTTGGAATGGCCGCCTCGACCGGTGACCCGATCATGTCCTGGGTCCCCAGCAGACCAAGGCGCTGCGGATAGCTGTCGTTCATCCAGACAATCCGCGCCTGGGCATCGACGATCACCAGGCCATCGCACAGATCGGCAAAATGAGACAACAGCGACTGCCGCGCCAATTCGATCAATTCGTCGCTGTTACGACCGCCCAAGGCCTGCGGCACACATACACGGTCTAGCTGATTTCTGGAACCCATCGCCACTCCACTGCCGAAACGGAGAGAAACAGCGCCCCCAGTCCAGGCCGGCATCGCAACCGACTCACGCAGGAAACGGGCAGTCTCCACCCGATATATTTTGGGCGCCCATCATCCGGCAAGTTTCGGGAAAAAGCCACGCTTTTACCGCAGCAGCGTGATGCAAAGCCAAGGCGCAGCTCATGCAGCACGCACTCAGCGGAGCAGGCAGATCGCCTAATCCTCGGCCTTATGCCACCCCTTGCTTTCGAGGCAAAGGTGCATGCGACGGACCTGGGCCTGGGTCACCATGCCATCCGCCGTGGTGTAGACCAATTGCTTGCATGTCAGCTCGTCACGCGCGTAGTCTGCATCGCTCGCACCGGCCTTGGCCCAGTGCCAGGTCGGCCAGAGGACACAGCCGCCGAGCAGGCTGGCGGCGAAGGCAAGAAAAAGGGCCGGGCATGAAGCCGGCCCTGATCCTGAACGCGGCATGCGTTTAAGCCGAGGCTTCCGCCACGCGGCGGGCACGCACAGCGGCAGCCAGCTGGTCGAGCACCGTCAGGCTGTCCTCCCAGTTGATGCAGGCGTCGGTGATGCTCTGACCGTAGGTCAGCGGCTTTTCCGGGGAGAGGTCCTGACGGCCTTCGACCAGATGGGATTCGACCATGACACCCATGATGCGCTCTTCGCCGGCGGCAATCTGCGCGGCCACGCTGTCGGACACTTCCATCTGCAGCTTGAACTGCTTGCGGCTGTTGCCGTGCGAGAAATCGACCATGAGGCGGGCCGCGAGACCGGCCTTGGCGATTTCGGCACTCGCTGCCTCAACGCTCGGCGCATCGAAGTTCGGCTCCTTGCCGCCACGCAGGATGACGTGGCAATCCTCGTTGCCCATCGTCGAGACGATGGCGGTATGGCCGTTCTTGGTCACGGACAGGAAATGGTGCGGCGAATTGGCCGAACGAATGGCGTCGACCGCAATCCGCATGTTGCCATCGGTCCCGTTCTTGAAACCGACCGGACAGGACAGTCCGGAGGCCAGCTCGCGGTGCACCTGCGACTCGGTGGTGCGTGCACCGATGGCGCCCCAGGCGATCAGGTCGGCGGTGTATTGCGGGGTGATGGTGTCGAGGAATTCCGTGGCGCAGGGCAGATCCATCTCGTTGATTTCGAGCAGGATGCGACGGGCCAGGCGAATGCCTTCATTGATGCGGAAGGTGTTGTCCAGGCGCGGATCGTTGATCAGGCCCTTCCAGCCCACCGTGGTACGCGGCTTTTCGAAATACACGCGCATCACGACGATGAGATCGTCACGATACTTTTCGGCTTCGCGCGAGAGCTTCTTGGCGTACTCCATCGCGGCGTCGTAATCGTGGATCGAGCAGGGCCCGATCACGACCAGCAGGCGGTCATCGGCACCATGCAGGACACGGTGAATGGCCTGACGGGCGGCGTAGGTGGTCTGCGCCGCGCGGTTGGACAACGGATATTCCCGGAAAACGTGGGCCGGCGGCACCAGTTCCTTGATTTCCCGGATGCGGACATCATCGGTATTCGGTTTGCTCATTTGCGTGCTGTGCGGCGACATGGCCACCCCAAGTCAATATTGCCTAAAACCCAACATTCTACCGGATGCACATCGAAGAATTCGACCTCTCACCCGCCAAAACGCGGGCAAGCACCGCAGACACGGGGAAAAAATAGACGCTGCCCCGCGTCGGCCATTCCGATTCAGGGGCTTGTCAGACGGTCAACGGCAGCAAACGGGCACATTTGCACCGGCATCCCGGTGCATCCCTTACTTGCCGAGCTTCTCGATCTGATTGACCACGCTTTCCATCTCTTCCAGGATACGTTCGCTGGTCGTGGCCACCGCCGCCTGCGCACGCCGGTCGGCACTGCCTTTTTGATTGAGCGCGTTGTCGAAGAAGAACCACTGCTGACGGACCAGTTCCAGGCCATCGCGGATCGCGGGCGTCATGGCCGGTGCGGCCGAGAGCTCCTGCAGGCTGCCGGCGAACTCGCGACGTGCCTTGTCGAGCTCCGCTGCACCAGAAGTGTCACCGATGCCCCAGGATTGGGCCTGGTAAAACTTCGCCATGCGCTGCGAGAGCATGCGTTGCCGGCCGGCCAGGTTGAGCAGATGCCCAGTGGTACTCCCCGCGTGTTTTTCCAGTTGCACCGTCCCTTGATGCGCGAGCCCCAGCACCTGCTCCGACAACTGCAAGACCTGGCGCCCTTGCTGCTGCGACGGGGCGCTGCCCAACAAGGCGTCCTTGTAGGCCAGCCAGGCTTTCTCCAGTTTCAGGTAGGTATCCTTGATTTCCGGGGTCGGCGCGTAGTTTTTCAACTCAACCAACTGGCGGTCGAAGACGGCGACCGATTGATCCAGCACGCGCCGGGAACGCTCGCCATCGACCTGCTGGCCCAGCTGAAAGTAAGCTTTGGCCATCCGCTGCGACAACATGCGTTCGCGGCCCGCCTTGTTGATGGCGGCATTCAGGTCGGCAATCTGGGCCTCAGCCCCGGCGGAGAGACAGAGCAGGACGAGGCACAAGGCACGGGAAAAGCGTCGCATGATCGAGGGGCCGAAAAAAACATGACGCCACCCCCCTAGCAAACCCGGGGCCATGATGCGGATCAAGCGCGCTCAGGGGAGCTGGGCGAGGTAGGCGGCGACCGCCTGCACGTCCTCATTTTTCAGCGTGGACGTAGCAATGCTCATGAGCTGATTGTTGCGAATCCCCGTGCCGTCGCGATAACGGATGATCGTCGTTTGCAGGTAGGCGGCCTTCTGGCCGGCCAGGCGGGGATAGGTTTCGTGGCCGCGCGCCTGCTCGCCATGGCAGCGCACGCACAGTTTGTCGAACAGCACCTTGCCGCGTGCGGCCAGCGTGGCGTCAGTACGGACCGGCGGCACCGGATTAGCCGCATAGAACAGGGCAATCTGAAGGCGCTCTTCGTCTTTCAGCACCTTGATCAGGCCTTGCATGAAGGCATCCTTGCGCTCGCCGCTGCCGAACTTGCGGATCTGCTCGAGCAGGTAGGCCGGATTTTGCCCGGCCAGATTCGGCACATCGCCTTGCTTGCTGATCCCTTCTTCGCCATGGCAGTTGGCGCAGAAGAAACTGGCCTTGCGCCCGGCGTCGACCGCCGCCTTGAGGGCGACCGGATCAGCCTGGATGGCCTTCAGGCGCTCCTGAATGGAAGTTTGCGCCTGGGCCAGCCCAACACAGCCCCACAACAGTAACGCCGGAAAAAGGAATCGCACGACACATCACTAGGCAAAATGGATTAGTGATTATGCCGTACCCCCCACGGTCAGTCCATCAATGCGCAGCGTCGGCTGCCCCACGCCCACCGGCACACTCTGCCCATCCTTGCCGCAGGTGCCGACGCCCGGATCGAGCTTGAGGTCGTTGCCAATCATCGAGACGCGGGTCAGCGCATCCGGGCCGTTGCCGATCAGGGTGGCGCCCTTGATCGGGCGCGTCACCTTGCCGTCTTCGATCAGATAGGCCTCGCTCATCGAGAAAACGAACTTGCCGCTGGTGATATCGACCTGGCCGCCGCCAAAGTTGGCAGCATAGATGCCTTTCTTGACCGAGCCAAGAATGGCCTGCGGATCGTGCTCGCCGGCCAGCATCATGGTGTTGGTCATGCGCGGCAGGGGCAGGTGGGCGAAGGATTCACGACGCCCGTTGCCGGTCGGTGCCACGCCCATCAGGCGGGCGTTGAGGCTGTCCTGCATGTAGCCCTTGAGGATGCCATCCTCGATCAGCACGGTACGCTGGGTCGGGTTGCCCTCGTCGTCGATGTTGAGCGAGCCGCGGCGATCCGCAATGGTGCCGTCGTCGATCACGGTGACGCCCTTGGCGGCCACGCGCTGGCCGAGCCGGCCGCTGAAAGCCGAGCTGCCCTTGCGGTTGAAGTCGCCCTCCAGACCGTGCCCCACGGCTTCATGCAGCAGGATGCCGGGCCAGCCGGCACCGAGCACCACCGTCATCTGGCCGGCCGGCGCCGGCTCGGCGTGCAGGTTCACGGCCGCCTGATGCACGGCCTCCTTGGCATAGCGTTGCAGCACCTCGTCGTCGAAGTAGCCGAAATCGAAGCGCCCGCCGCCGCCGGAGGAACCCTGCTCGCGCTTGCCCTTCTCCTCGATGATGACAGAGACCGAGCAGCGCACCAGCGGGCGGACATCCGCCGCCAGCCGGCCGTCCGAACCGGCGACCAGCACTACTTCGTACTCGCCGGCCAGCGAAGCCATGACCTGCACGACGCGCGGATCGACGGCACGGGCGAAACCTTCCAGGCGCTCCAGCAGTTTCACCTTGGCCTCGGCCGGCAAAGAAGCGAGCGGATCGTTCGGCAGGTAAAGGGCATGTCCGGCGGTCGACGCCTTCAGGACCGGCAATTTGCCGTTCTGGCCGGCAGCGGCAATGGCGCGTACGGCCGCAGCGGCATCGCCCAGGGCGCGGCTGCTGATATCGTCAGAATAGGCAAAGGCAGTCTTCTCGCCGGACACGGCGCGCACGCCAACGCCCTGGTCGATGTTGAAACTGCCCGCCTTGACGATGCCTTCATCGAGGCTCCAGGCTTCCGAGCGGGAATACTGGAAATAGAGGTCGGCGTAATCGACCTGATGCGTGAGGATCTGCCCGAAGGTCCGGGAGAGATCCGCCTCGGTCAGCGCGAAGGGGCTGAGCAGGAGGGCTTCGGCTTGAGCAAGCGCGTTGGCATGCGACATGGTGTGTCCTTAACGTGTTCGGTGCGCCAAAGCCGGCAGGCTGGCGCGAATATCGGCAATACGGGCGTGATCGAGATCGGCCATGACAACGCCCCGCCCTTTCAATTTACGATCAAGCATCTCGCCCCAGGGGTCGATGATCATGCTGTTACCGTGCGTCTGACGGCCATTCTCATGCACACCGCCTTGTCCGACCGCCATCAGGTAGCACTGGTTCTCGATGGCGCGGGCGCGCAGCAGGATTTCCCAGTGGGCCCGCCCGGTGGTTTCGGTAAACGCCGCCGGCATGAAGATCAGATCCACCGGCCCAAGGCTGCGGTACAACTCGGGAAAGCGCAGGTCGTAGCAGATCGACAGGGCAATGCGTCCAAACGGGGTGTCGACCGTCGCCGCATCCTGCCCGGCCTCGATGAAGGCGGATTCGTCGTAGGTCTCTTCGCCTTTCTGAAAGCCGAAGAGGTGAATCTTGTCGTAGCGCTGCACGCATTGACCGGCCGCATCGAAGACCAGGGTGCTGTTGCGCATCTTGTCCGGCACGCTGGCCGCCAGCGGGATGGACCCGGCCAGTATCCAGACACCATGCCGCGCCGCCGTCTCGGCCAGCCAGTCCTGCACCGGGCCGCTGCCAAAGGTCTCGCGGGCGCGCACACGGTCGGCATCGGCGGCGCCGATGATCGGGAAATATTCGGGCAGACCGATGAGTTGCGCGCCCTGATCGACGGCCTCGGCGATCAACCGTCCGGCCACAGCCAGGTTGTCCGCCACCCGCGGACCGGAAATCATCTGAATCGCCGCCATGCGGGCAGATTGTTTGGGCACCGTCATTCTCCCTGTTTCTCCACGGACTTCGCTTCACCCGCCTTGCTCTCGCCCGCCTTATCGACCTGCGGATTGCTCCAGGTACCGGTGATCTGGTAACGATAGCTGAACAAATGATTGAGCGGCCGCTGCAGCACCGTATTGGCGACCAGCGCAGCCGCACCGACCACCGGATGCGCCATTGCCGCCGCGCCCACGGCAGCCAGCCCGCCCACTTCCGGACGCACCACCACCTGCAGGGACTGCGTTTCCGCCTTCAGGTCACTTTCGCCGCTGATCTCGACCTGCGCAGCCGGACCGCTGATTTTCAGGGGCTCGGTGGTGCGCATCACGCCCCGACGGACCGCCAGCTTGCCGTCGATGCTGTCAAAGGCCAGACCATCGCTGAAGATATCGCGGAAATCGAGGGTCAGACGCCGCGGAATCGACTGCAGGGAGATCAGGCCGAGCAGTTTGCCGACACCGGGTTCCAGCTTGCTGAACTGGCCTTTTTCCGCATGCACCGTCATCTGTCCGGTCAGGCTCGGGTAATGGATATCCGTCAGCGGACCGTTCCACTGCAATTCGCCATTCAGCGCACCGCTCCCCCGCCGCACGACCTCGCCATAGCCCAGACGCTCCAGCAGCCCGCCCAGATTCCGGCTGCCGAGATCGAAATTCAGGCGGGTCAGCGGCCGGGCCCCGCTCTGCCAGCTGCCCTTCCCCTTCAATTCTCCATCCGGGTTGGCCAGACTGAACTGATCCAGCAACCAGGTCGATTTATCGTTGCGCGCCTTGATTTCGAGACGCCCCAAGGCCCGTTCGCCGACCCGGAAATCCTCGACCACCAGATTCATGCCCGGCAGGCTATCGACCAGCGACGAGCCGGTGCCGCCCGATCCGGTTTCCGGCGTTTTCAGATACAGACGCTTCAGCGTCCCCTCGACCGCACCTTCGCCGGCACTGCGCCAGAGCAATTCACCTTGCGCTTCGCGCATGGCGAGGCCGATCAGCCAGCCGCCTTCACGCGGACGCAAGGCAATATCGACCTGGCTGTGCTCTCGCCCCATCAGGCGCAGGCTGGGCGTTTTCAGACTGACCGAAGCCAGGGCCAGCCCGCCTTCGGCCGCCGCCCCGGAGGTGCTACCGGCACTGCCCTCCGGCAGGTAATGACGCCAGGCATCGGCATCGAGCACCGGGGCACTGACACGGATGGCCAGGCCGCGCTCCGGCGGGCGGAGATCAGGATCGCCCACGGCAAAGACACCCCGTTCCCAGACATCCTGGCGGCGCACCACCAGCCCCTGGGCCACCTTGCCCAGGCTGATCCGGTACTGCTCGCGCTGTGCATCCGGCGTACTGCGCTCGATACGCAGCGGCCAGGCGGTGGTGGCCGATTTATTCAGGGGCTCCGGCAAAGGCGAACTGACGCCGAGCAAATTGGACTCCACCAGCAGGTCGACCGTCCGCTTGCGAATGCCGATCTCGGCTTTCCAGTCGGTCGCTCCGCTCAGATGATTCATCAGCGGCCAGGCAAAATGTTTGCTGACCTCGGCAATCTGCGCATGGCCGTGGGCCGAAATCCCCACCTTGCCGCCCTGGTTGCGCACCTGAACCTTGAACGGCCCGCCAAAGGCACGTCCGGCCAGGTCATTGCCCGCCACCGAATTTTCCGTGATGAGCAGACGGCCATTCACCTGCGTCAGCGGCGGCAAGGCATCCACCGGCTGCAATTGGTTGTTGCGGAAGTGGTACTCGCCCCGCACCTTGCTCTGTGCCAAGCGGCGCAGCGGCAAATCGAGCTCCAGATCGAGTCGACCGTCGCCGACGGCCTTCATGCCTTCGGTAAAGCGGTCGATCTTGTCGCCGACCGGGCTCTGGTCGATGAAACGCAGGAACTCGGCGGTCGGCCCCTGGGCCTTGCCCCGCACCAGCAACATCTCGTCATGCGACTCGAAATCGGGAATGTCGACACTCACATCGCCGAGTTCCGCCCCCAGTATCCGCCCGCGCTGCGCCTGGATCTTCATGCCGATGCCGAAGCTCATGTCGGCATCGATATTGTCGATCAACGGCCAGCCTTCGGCGTAATCGACCCTGGCCCCGGTGGCCTTGGCCGTCACCAGAAACTTGCCGGTCCCCGGTTCGCGGAAGGGGAAGTCCTTGAGGTTGCCCTTGAGCACCAGGCGGCCGTCGTAGCCCTTGCCCGCCGTGATGCCACGGCGAATCCAGTTGCGCGCATCGGCATTCACGGCATGCGGCATGTAGCGCCAGACCGCACGACCATCGGCACGGTCGACCGTCGCCGTGAGGTCAATTTCACCCGGCCCGCTGCCGATATAGCGATAAGTCCCACGCGCCCCACCGGCCGCTTCCGGGCCGGCGAAACTCAGGCGCTCCAGGCGCAGATCAATGGCCTCCGGGGCATTTTTCCAGGTCAGCCAGGCTTTCAGGCTGTCGAGCTCGATGTCCGGCTCGGGAAAGACCGCCGGCAGGGCGAGTCCTGACTGCCCCGCATCCAGCGTCAGATCGCCCCCCTTGTCGGTGAAGTCGATTTTGCCGGCCAGCCCGCTGGCACCCGGCACATAGCCATTGGCTTCAATCCCCAGCCCGGCAAAACCGGCCTTCAGGGCATAGCGTTTCAGCTGTTCGCCCTGCAGGCCCCAGCTCGCACGCAATTCCGTAATCCGCCCCTGCGGCCGAAAATCAGCCAGCAAGCCCCGGCTTCGGGCATCCAGCGGCAGATAGGCCGACAGACCGGCCAGGACGCCAAGGTCCAGGAAAGAAGCAGCCACATTGCCGGAGACTTCCCCCGTCTGGGCGTTGTCACGCCACTCCACCTGAAAATCGGTGGGGGCCACACGCGTACCGTCACGCGTCAGGAGTTCCAGCTTGCGCGCGGCCACACTCCATTGCCCCGGCTGATATTTCCCCTCCAGGCGACCGAGCAGGCTGGCCAGATCGAGTTCCGGCAATTTTTCGCCGAGCCGCACGCGCACCGCCTCCAGCGCGAGATCGGCCGTCACCTGCCCGCGCTGCCCCTCGGCCAGATTGCCCCAGACACGCACGGCACCACGGCCTTGCGGCAGATTGACCGGATAATCAACCCAGGCCCGCCAACCGGCCAGATCGGCGTAATCGAGCTCGACATAGACTTTGCCGGCAAGATCATCGAGCACCTCGTTGAGATCGCCCTTCACTTCGCCGCGCAGTTCGATCCGTGCAGCCAGATCGGCCGGCGGCGTGGCGGTGAGGCCGAAACGATGGCGTCGGCCATGGTTGTCGAGCGCGAAATGCAGGTCGGAGAGGGCCAGCGGCGGCGCCTGCCGGAACCGGTCCTCCCAGACGATGCGGGCATCGCGGATGCGGATGCGATGCTGGGCCAGCACCCAGTCGAGCAAGGCGGGGTCGCTCTCACCTTCCGCCGCCAGACCCGCCACGCTCAATCGGCCATTGGGATCACGGCGCACATGCAGGACCGGCCCCTCCAGCGCGAGCAGGGACAAAATGGGTTGCAGGCGAAACAGGCTCTCCCAGGACAGGACGCTTTCCACCCTTTTCAGGGAAAACGCGGCCAAGCCCTGGCGATCCAGCAGTTGCACCTCATCCAGGATGAGATCCGGATTCAAGCCCTGCCAGCGGGCCGTGATCTGCCCGATGCGTACCGGCTGACCGATGGCCTGCGAGGCCATCGACTCGATCTCGCCCTTGTAGCCCGAGACGCCGGGGAGAACCACATAGCGCAGGGCAAGGAGCAACATGACAAAGCTCAGCCAGCCGGCAAACCCGATCCAGCACAGCACGCGCAAGGTGCGCGCAACCGCCGGCCGGCGCAAGCCGCGCAGACGGTAATACAGGGCATGACGGAGGTCGGCGGTCGTCTGACGTTCAGTCACTTGTCAAACCACTTTGCCATAAGGGGGAATTGATCACTAGAATCGACTATTCTGCAAAACGACATTCTACCTTCCCGGCCCTGTGGCCGCCTGCACAATCATGGACACGACACTCAATCCGCGCTGGCAACCGGCGCTCGAACACAGCCGCTACCTCGCCCAGCTGCTTCAGGCCCGCCCGGCCCTGATCCCCGAACTAGCCGCTGCCTGGGAACAGCCCCTGAGCGAGGCCATGCTGCTCGCGCCGCTGCAGGCCGCCGCCCCGGATGACGAGTCGATCCGCCGCGCCCTGCGCCATGTCCGGCAATTCGCCATGGCCCAGCTGGCCATCCGCGACCTGTGCGGTCTCGCGCCGCTCGCCGAGATCGTCGAAGGCATGACCCGGCTCGCCGATGTGACGACCAACTTCGCCCTCGACTACTTCCATCGCCAGCTCACAGAAACCTATGGCGAACCGCTTGACCGCCAAGGCCGGCCGGTACGCCTGATGGTGGTGGGCATGGGCAAGCTGGGCGGGCGCGAGCTCAACGTCTCGTCCGACGTCGATTACATCTTCATTTACCCGGAAGAAGGCGATACCAACGGCCGCAAATCGATCGAGAACTACGATTTCTTCAACCGTCTGGGCAAGCGCGTGATCCAGGCACTCGGCGACATCACCGGCGACGGCCAGGTCTTCCGCGTCGACATGCGCCTGCGTCCGAACGGTGACTCCGGGCCGCTCGTCTGCTCGCTCGATGCGCTGGAAACCTATTTCATCACCCAGGGTCGCGAGTGGGAGCGCTACGCCTGGATCAAGGCGCGCATCATGAACAGCGGCGCCAACGCCGAGGGCGAGGCCATGCAGGAATGGATGACCAGCCTGCAACGCATCGCCCGCCCCTTCGTCTTCCGCAAATACCTCGATTTCGGTGCGATCAACGCGATGCGCGACCTGCACGCGCAGATCCGCCGCGAAGTGGCGCGCAAGGACATGGCCGACCACATCAAGCTCGGCCCCGGCGGTATCCGCGAAATCGAATTCATGGCCCAGGTCTTCCAGCTCATTCGCGGCGGCCGCGACAGCGCGCTGCAAATCCGCCCGACCCTGGCTGTGCTCGCCCTGCTCGTCGAACGCCAGCTGATCCCGGCCGAAACGGAACAGGAGCTGCGCGAAGCCTACGTGTTCCTGCGCCGCCTCGAACACCGCCTGCAGTTCGCCGACGACAAGCAAACGCACATGCTGCCGGTCGACGCTGCCGAACAGGCCAGAATCGCCCGCAGCATGGATTTCCCCGACTGGCCGGCCATGCTCGCCGTGCTCGACAGCCACCGGCACAAGGTCAGCCAGCACTTTGAAGCGGTCTTCTCCGATCCGGAAGCCGGCGAGCACCCGCTGACCGGCCTCTGGCTGGGCCAGCTGGACGACGATACGGCCATCGAAGCCTTCGGCAACCTGGGCTATCGCCGCCCGGCCGATGCCATCGCCCGCCTGGCCGAGTTTCGCGGAGCCAGCCGCTACCAGCAGCTCCCGGCCAGCAACCGCAGCCGCCTGGACGCCGTGGGCCCGCGTCTGATCGAAGCCACCGGCGGCACGCCCGACCCGGACACCACCTTCACGCGCGGCCTCGCCTTTCTGGAGAACATTGCCCGGCGTGGCGCCTACCTTGCCCTGCTGCAGCAATACCCGATGGCCCTGCGCCGGGTGGCCGACATGATCGGCGCCTCGACCTGGGCCGCCGAATACCTGAACCGCCACCCGCTGCTCCTCGACGAACTGCTCGACCCGCGCCTCTACGAGAGCGCCACTGATTGGACCGGCTTCCGCGAACACCTGCGCCGCACGCTGGCCGACCATGCCGGCGACACCGAGCGCGAGATGGACCTCCTGCGCGAAATGCACCACGCCCAGGTCTTCCGTCTGCTCGCCCAGGATCTGGCCGGCCTGCAAACGGTGGAAAAGCTCTCGGACCACCTCACCGAGCTGGCCGACACCATCGTCCAGGAAACCCTGCCCCTGGTCTGGTCGACCGTCAGAAAGCGCCACTGCGAACAACCGAAATTCGCCGTCATCGGCTACGGCAAGATGGGCGGCAAGGAACTCGGCTACGCCTCGGACCTCGACATGGTGTACCTCTATGCCGACAACGACATGGATGCCGAGGAAAACTACAGCCGCCTCGGCCAGCGCCTGAACACCTGGCTCTCCAGCCAGACCTCGGCCGGCATCCTCTTCGAGACCGACCTGCGCCTGCGCCCGAACGGCGACTCCGGCCTCATCGCCGTCAGCGTCGATGCCTTCCGCGACTACCAGCTCAAGCACGCCTGGGTCTGGGAGCACCAGGCCCTGACCCGCGCCCGCTTCTGCGCCGGCGACCCCGCTGTGGGCGAGCGCTTCGAAGCCATCCGCATCGAAATCCTGCGCCAGCAGCGCGACCTCGCCACGCTGCGCGATGAAGTCCTCGCCATGCGTCAGAAGATGCTCGACGCCCACGCTTCGAACAGCGAAATCGAGTTCGACCTGAAGCATGACCGGGGCGGCATCATCGATGTCGAATTCATCGTCCAGTACCTGGTCCTCGGCTACGCCCACGCGCATGCCGAGCTCACCGGCAACCTGGGCAACATCGCCCTGCTGCGGATCGCCGGTGAACTCGGCCTGATCGACCCCGCCGCCGGCAAGGCCGTCGGCGATGCCTACCGCGAATACCGTCGCCTGCAGCACGAAAAGCGCCTGTCCGACCGTCCCAAGGCCCGCGTCGCCCGCGAGCCGCTGGAGCCGCACATCGCGGCGGTCGACCGGCTCTGGCAAGGCGTTTTCAAGCTCAGCTGAGCCCAACAGCGGCGTCGCACCGCTTCGGCGGCGGCGCCGTGCTCAAGCCGCCCCCTCCATGCGCGGCGCACTGAATGGGGCGGATGCGGCGGCATCCGTCCAAACACCCGGTGTCCGTTGCCGATAAAGCCCCTCGCCCGCAGCCCCGTTCGTATAGAATCCAGCCCTTTTCAACGCGAGCAAACGCCTGCCTGATGCCAGCCAGCACCGTGCTCGCCGCCGTGAATCGTAGTGAATCGCAAGAACAAGCCCAGCAAGCGCGCCCCTGACGCAGGACACCGCACCTCGCTCGATAGTCTGGTCGACCATCTGAGCACCAATCTGACGCGGGTCGGCTCGGCCCTCAAGCACCTCCTGCATCCGCCTGCGGCGGAGGACTACGACGCGCCAGCGCCCCCTCAATCCGGCACGGCCCCCACGCCGTCAGCCGCGCACTTTGCCGCACCACTTGCCGCACCGCTCGCCGCCGCGCCCACCCCGCCGACGCCCGATCTGGCGCAGCAGGTCGCCGATGATCACGCCTGGATCCAGCACAACCTGGCCCGCCGCTACCGTGGCCACGCCGCCGCACCATCGGCGGAGCACGCTGCCGCACACGAAACCATGGATGAGGCTGCCATCCAGGCCCGCCTCCTGAAAATTCACGGCGGCCGCCTGCCCGGGCGTCCCCCGCAAGCGATGAAAGCCCCCCTGCCGGCAGCGCAACAGCAGCCGGGAGAATGGCCGCTGCAGCCCCCGATTCAGACGACGTATCCGGCGCCGCTCACGACCGACACCCTGCCGCCCGGCCCGGCAACCGCAGCACCTGCCGCACAGGCGACGCAGCCAAGCCTCGCCCGGACACCCAGCCCGCCCACATGGAAGCGGCCGATCACGAGCAACAAACCGCGCGCCAGCGTGGTCAAACCCGCCCCGGCCAATCTGCAGATGTCCGCCCCCACGGCACCGACCCGCACCATCTCGGCGCCCCCCGTGAGCGCAGACACCCCGGTCGCGCACTCCGCCGCCGCACACCCCCTGCCGGACGCGTTGGCGACGGTCGACATCCCGGAAACCATCGAAATCAGCATCCCCGCCGCCCACGTTCCGGACGCACAGCCACAGCCCCCGGCCCCCGCCAGGACGCGCAGCCACCAAGTGCGCCAGCGCGAGCGCTGCTTTGCGCGCTGGGATGCCCCTGAAGCCGTGGCCTTCCCGCCAAACTGGCGCCAGCGTAATCCGCCCGGTCAGCGCACCCCGATTTCGGCCACCCTCAGCCTGCCCCGCCATCGCGCAGCGGCACTTGTCCGCCCGGTGGATACGCTGTCATCGGCCCCACCCAGCGACGCCCACGATGTACATGCCGCGCCGCTCACCGTCCTGTCTCCGGCCCCCGCCGAATTGGCGTCTGTTTCGGGCCGGAACGACCACGCAACAACACTGGAAGCAACAGCAAACGCAGCCAACCCGCCGCAACACGACACGCCGCCCTGGATTGAGGCTGTTGAGGCTGTTGAGGCTGTTGAGGCTGTTGAGGCTGTTGAGACCGTTGAGACCGTTGAGACCGATGCAGCCGACCTGGCCTGCACGGACACGCTGCCGGACTCCGAGACCGCCTCGCCGGTTGTCGCGGCCCCCGCCCCGGCAACGGTCAAGCCGCGCATCGTTCTGCGTCCGACGATTTCGGTCGCCCAACCCAAGCCGATGCCCACCACAACGCGCGCACCGGCGCTACCCAGCGCCTTGCCGGCAGCCGCCCCGATCGCCAGCATGCCGGTCGCTGTACCCGCCGCTTTGCCCCCCCTCTTGCCGGTCGTGACACCGCAGGCCACGTCGAGCGTGAGCCCTGCCCCGCCGCAGCCTGCTGCCGACTGGTCGCATTACGCTCCGCCGCTTGCCTTGCTGCAGCCGCCTGCCGAAGCGGGCGCGCCGGTCGACCTCGTAACGCTGAGCGAAAACGGACGGCTGATCGAGGAAAAGCTCGCTGAATTCCGCGTCAAGGTGGCGGTACGCGACGCCTACGCCGGCCCGGTGATCACCCGCTACGAAGTCGAACCCGCGGTCGGCGTGCGCGGCGTTCAGGTGGTCAATCTGATGAAGGACCTGGCGCGCGCCCTTGGCGTGACCTCGATCCGCGTGGTCGAGACCATCCCCGGCAAGACGCACATGGGGCTGGAACTGCCCAACGTGCAGCGGCAGATGATCCGCCTGTCCGAAGTGCTCTCCTCCGAAGCCTTCCAGCACCATAGCTCCAAACTGGCGATGGCGCTGGGCAAGGACATCACGGGCGAATCCGTCGTGGCCGACCTGGCCAAGGCGCCGCACATGCTGGTGGCCGGGACGACCGGCTCCGGCAAGTCGGTCGGCGTCAATGCGATGATCCTGTCGCTGCTGTACCGCGCCACGCCGGATGAAGTCCGCTTCGTGATGATCGATCCGAAGATGCTCGAACTCTCGGTCTACGACGGCATTCCCCACCTGCTGGCGCCGGTGGTCACCGACATGAAGCTGGCCGCCAACGCGCTGCACTGGTGCGTCACCGAGATGGAGCGCCGCTATCGCCTGATGAGCTTCCTGGGCGTGCGCAACCTGAGCGGCTTCAACCAGAAAATCCGCGAGGCGGAAGCAGCCGGCCGCAGCCTGTACGATCCGGAACCGCTGGTGCCGGAAAGCCCCACCCCGCTCAAGCATCTGCCTTTCATCGTCGTCGTGGTCGATGAATTTGCCGATCTGATGATGGTGGCCGGCAAAAAGATCGAAGAACTGATCGCCCGCCTCGCCCAGAAAGCCCGTGCCGCCGGCATCCACCTGATCCTCGCCACCCAGCGCCCCTCGGTGGACGTGATCACGGGCCTGATCAAGGCCAACATCCCGACCCGGATCGCCTTCCAGGTGTCCTCCAAGATCGACAGCCGCACCATCCTCGACCAGATGGGCGCCGAAACCCTGCTCGGCCAGGGCGACATGCTCTACCTGCCGCCAGGCACGGGTTACCCGCAACGGGTACACGGCGCCTTCGTCGCCGACGACGAGGTTCATGCGCTGGCCGAACACCTCAAGCAATACGGGGCGCCCGACTACGTCGATGCCGTCCTCGGCACCCCGCCCGGCAGCGAGGGCGAGGCCGCTGGCGAGGCCAGCCTCATCGAGGAAAACGACCCGCTCTACGACCAGGCCGTGGCCATCGTCATCGAATCGCGCCGCGCCTCCATCTCACTCGTCCAGCGCCATCTGCGCATCGGCTACAACCGCGCCGCCCGCCTGGTCGAACAGATGGAAGTCGCCGGCATCGTCAGCCCGATGGAAAGCAACGGCAGCCGCAGCGTGCTGGTTCCGAGTCATTAAAAGGGCCGAAAGGCCCTTTTAATGGACTCGCAAGCCTGATTACCGGCGGCTGGATACGACCAGGCATCAAGACCAGATCAGCGTTCAATGCTGGCCCATCTTTTGCATTGATCACGACGACTATCTCGTCACGCACAACGGAGTGTTGTCATGATCGCCCATCGTCGTCACTGGTACTACAGACTCGCGGGGCAGAGCTACGCTCAGCCCATCTCCTTTCAAGCCTCCATCAGTGCTCGGCAAGTGAAGGATCTGCTCAAGCGCATGCTGGGCGTCGACCCGATTGAAGTCTGGAGCCGATGAACAGCTGGAGCAGCGCAGAGATACGCGCCTGATCCGGCGGAAATTCGCCGAAAGGTCGGACGCACCGGCAAAAAGTACGGTTGCGTTTGTAGCGCCACGACAAAGCATCGGGCGAGGGAGGGCCGACTGCGCTCCCCGAATAGCCGGGAACCCGCCAAGACTGCCGGGCGCGCTCTAAAAAAACACCGGCCCTCAAGCCGGTGTTTGTCCATTTACCACTTCGCTTCCAGCGTCATCGCGTAGGTGGCGACACCGCGGATGGTGTCGACCTCCGAGCGGGCAAGGAGGCCGCTGCTGTCGTATTGGGTGAGGCTGTTGTCGCGGCCTTCCTTGGTCACGTTCTGGGCAGAAAATCGCAGGGCGAGCTGACGGTCCAGCTTGACCAGGGTGTAGAGATCCAGCTGGCGGCGCTGGCCTTGATATTGGCGGATGGTGGCGCTGCTTTCGCGGTCAAGGGCGGAGGTGTAGCTGAAGTTGCCGCCGAAGGTCAGGCGGTAGGCGCTCCAGTCGTAATCCCAGCCCAGATTGGCGGTCTTGCGCGGGCCGTCGCCGGCACCGAGGCCGTCCACTTTTTCCAGCATCTGGGTATGGGTATAAGCCAGGTTGCCGCGCAGGGTCAGATCGGGCAGGCCGATGACGCCCATCTTGGACTTGTAATCCAGCACAAAACCCTGCAGGCGGGCCTTGCCGACGTTGTAGGGACGCTCGACCCAACGCCCCCCCTCTTCCTTGATCAGGCGTTGGGTGTAGTCGTCGATATCGCGGTTGAACACGGAGAGGCCGATGGTGCCGGCACGCTCATCGAGGAAGTGCTCGACGCCGAATTCAATGCTGGTCAGGCGCTCCGGCATCAGGTCGGCATTACCGCCGCGATCCGGGCTGGCGGCGCTATTGGTGCCGGTCACCTGACGCACGAGCGGCGACAGATCCCGCGTATAAGGTGCCTTGGTGTTACGGGCCACACTGGCGCGCAGGTTCCAGGCATCGGTCACCTGGAAGAGGTAATGCAGGGAAGGATCAACCTGGCGGGTCTGGCGTGAGACATGGCTGCCCTGGCTGTCTTCGACCTCCGTGCCGAGACGCTGGTAGCGCAGGCCTGGCGTCAGTACCTGGCGCTCGGTCAGTTGCCACTCGTCCTGCGCCCAGAGCACTTGCCGGCGCTCGCTAAGGCGCGCCAGTTCGTAAGCCCCCGTGCTACGCCACAGGCTGTCGTCGGTAGCGCGGCTGCGCGCTTCAAATGCCGCCGTCACCAGATGACTCTCCCCGAGCAGGGTCTTGCGGCGCAGTTCGAGCATGGCGTCGCGCTCCTCACGCAGGGTGTTTTCCTGCTGCGCGGAGGTCAGCGCATTGGCGGCGTCATACTTGCTGGTCAGGCGGCTCAGGTGATCGCGTTCGGCCTGGAGCATGACGCGGGCCGAGGTTTCGCTGCCCCCCTGCCCCGCTTCCTTCCACTCTGCCGAGACGCGCGCGCTGGTCCGACCGTTGTCTTCATCAAAGCGGTCACGGCTGGCCACACCGCTGGTCAGACGGTCAACCGTCCCGGAACGCCCGGTTTCGGTATGGGTCAGGAAAGGCATCAGGCTGATTTTCTGGCCGCCGCCCAGATTCCAGCTGAAACGCGGGCTCAGGGTGATATTGCGGTCCTCGCCGGTTTGCGTGGCGTGTTCGCTCAAGGTGCCGGACGGCGCGCCGCCGGTGTAGAGCTGGGCATTCATGGTCTGGTTGCCCGTCACCGGACGGCTGTTGAAGGCGCCGGAAAGCAGATAGCCAAAATCGCCGCCATCCGGCTCGCCATACTGCCCTTCCAGGCGATAGCCGGCGCGCCCGTCGATGGCACTGAGCCCGGCCTTCGCGCTGGCCGTCTTCTTGTCCGGCACATCGCGCAGGATCAGGTTGATCACCCCACCCGGCCCCAGAACAGGAAACTCGGCGGTGCTGTTGCGGATGATCTCGACCCGTTCGATCAGTTCCACCGGCAGGCGCAAGGCGGCCATCGGATTGCGGCTGCCGCCCGGCAGGGGCTGACCATCGACCAGAATCTGCGGCATGTTGCGGTCCGGCCCGCGCGGGCGCCCACGCGGGCCGCTGTCCATGTCGGCGCTCATGCCGGTACCGGGGAGCTTGGAGAGCAGCTCGCTCATTGAGCTGGCATCCAGCGTTTCCAGCTCGGCCCGGTCAAAAATGATCTTGCCGGCCGAGGCATTGCGGCGCATTTCCTGCGCCTGACTGCGCGTGGCATTGACCCTCACCTCGCCGAGCACCGCCTCCTCGGCGGCCCCCGACCAGGCGGGCAACGCCGCCAGGGCGATGCTCAGGATGGAAAGTTTGGGGAGGGGGGAATGAACGTGAGTGGACATGGCAAAACGAGGCTATCGGGGAGAAATCGCATCCTACACAAATACGAATGCGTATCGTTATTGTTTTACAACAGGTTACATCTGAGGCAATCAGGCCGGTGCCAGGCAATGCGGGCCGATCTCGGCCAGGCTGCGACAACCGCACAAGGCCATGCAGATTTCGAGCTCTTCGCGCAGCACGCGGATCAGATGCGCCACGCCAAGCGCCCCCGCCACGGCCAGTGCGTGAATATAAGGACGCCCGATCAGGACCGCGTCGGCGCCCAAGGCGAGGGCGGTGAAGATGTCGCTGCCGCGCCGGATCCCGCCATCGAGCAGGAGCGGAAAATCGGCCCCCAGGCGCGCCCGCACCTGCGGCAAGGCATGCAGGCTGGCCGGCACGCGATCGAGCACCCGCCCACCGTGATTGGACACCACCACGCCATCCGCTCCAGTTTCCCGCGCCAGCACCGCATCTTCCGGATGCAGGATGCCCTTGAGCAGCAACGGCAAAGAGGTCTGGCTGCGTAGCCAGGCAATATCGGCCCACCCCGGCGCCTGACACATGGCACCTTGAAAGACCGGCACATTGGCAGGGGGCGCGGGGATTTCGGGCAATCCAGCGAGGTTGACCGCCGCCAGGCCCGGCGGCAGGGCAAAACCGGCCCGCTGTTCCCGGTTGCGGATGCCGGCCAGGGGGGCATCGACGGTGAGGACGATCGCCCCATAGCCCGCCGCTTCGGCCCGGCGGACGAGCGTCAGCGCGGCTTCGCGGCTGCCTTGCCAGTAAAGCTGAAACCAGAGGGGGGCGGCCGCCTGACTGGCAAGCTCATCGAGACGCGTGGTCGCCAGCGTGCTGACCACAAAAGGCGTGTGCATGGCCCCGGCCGCGAGCGCCGTCGCCCGCTCCCCCAGGGTGTGAAAAAGCCCCTGATACGCCACCGGCGCCAGGAGCAGCGGATGGGCCAGCGGCGTACCAAACAGTGCCGTGGCCGTGCTACCGCCCCGAACATCGGCGAGCACGCGCGGCCAGAGCTGGAAATCGGCAAAGGCTGCGCTGTTGGCAGCCAGCGTCTCTTCATCGGCCGCACCGCCGTTCAGGTAGGCCAGGCAGCGGGGATCGAGATGAAAGGGGGCGCGGCGCGCGTAATCGACGGCGGCCACCAGGTCGTGCGGAATGGCCGCGAGCGGCGGTAGCGGCGCGGTACTCATTCGGCCCACTGCTGCAGGAGCTTGTGATAATGCCCGGTCAGCGCCACGACTTCGGCGTTGTCGCCGATCTGCTGGCGCAGGCGCAGGATGGTCATATCGAGATCAAAGAGCATGGCACGCTGCCAGGCATCGCGGACCAGGCTCTGCGTCCACAAAAAGGAGGCAATGCGCACGCCCGCCCGCACCGGCTCGACACGGTGCAGACTGGTCGAGGGATAGACGATGGCATCGCCCGCCGCGAGTTTGACCTCATGGCAGCCATAGCTGTCTTCGGCAATCAGCTCCCCGCCCTCGTACTCGTCCGGCTCGGACAGGAAGACTGTGGTCGACACATCGGTCCGTACCTGCCGGCCGCTGAAACGGTCGACCTGAATCGCATTGTCGATGTGATTGCCGTAGTGACCGCCGTTCTCGTAGCGGTTGAACATGGGCGGCAGGATGTACTTGGGCAGCGCCGCCGACATGAAGAGCGGATGACGGCGCAGCGCCTCGGCAATACGGGGAGACAGCTCGGCGAAGGCCGGTGAATCGACGGCCAGCTGCCGGTTCTGCTTGATGCTGGCGGCCTGCGCGCCGGCGGTCTGCAAGCCATCGACCCAGCCAGCCGCGTCCAGACGCTGGCGAATTTCGGCCACCTCGGCCTTGCTCAGGACTTGCGGAATGTGCAACAGCATCGTTTTCTCCCTATCAATGGAAAAGCCCGCCGGTCGACGGCGGGCAGGAGGTCAAAATCAAAGCATGATCAGAACTGGAAATTGGCCGTCAGCATTGCCGAACGCGGCTGGCCCAGGGTCATGCGGCCGCCCCCGTTGTTCAGGGTGCTGATGTATTCCTTGTCGAACAGGTTGTAGACGTTCAGGCGCAGGTTGAGCTGCTTGCTCACCGCGTAGGCTGCCATCATGTCGGTCACCCAATAGGACGGAATCTTCGGCATATTGGTCGTGGCCTCGCTCTGGCCGGCCGCGACGAGACGCTTCTGGTCGGAGACGTAGCGCACCCCGCCGCCCAGGGTAAAGTCACCGAGGGTGTAGGACGACCACAGGGTCGCGGTCAGATCCGGCGACCAACGCACGCCACTGCTCTGCGTCGTTGCGTTGCTCGACGACGAGAAGCTGTAGTTGTCGATGGCCTTGGTGCTCATCTTGGCGATCCCGGCCGAGAGCTGCCAGAAATTGGTCAGCTGACCGACGGCCGAGAGTTCCACCCCTTGCACGCGGGTCTTGCCGAACTGCGAGTAGGAAGCATCCAGCGCGTTGTAGGAGACCTGCTTGTCGTTCTCGGTCCGATAGACGGCCGCATTCAGGTTCAGGCGCTTGTTGAGCAGTTCCCACTTGGTGCCCAGCTCGATGTTCTTGGTTTCCTGCGGGTCAAGACCGGCGCGGCTGCTGCTCGACGAACTGACGGCCAGGGCGAAGTTGGCCGAGCCCGGCGGAGTATAGGACGTCGCGTAGGCGGCATAGATGCTGCCGTTTTCAGCCGGCTTGTACAGCGCGCCGACCTTCCAGCTGAGTAGATTGCCGGAATCCTTGAGGCTGTCCGGGGCCAGTTGTCCGGCGGAATAGCCCGGATAATTGGCGATGTTGCCGCTGCTGCCCGAGGTGACCAGGGTACGGCCATCGGTCGAGGTGTTGTAGTGCTCGTAACGCAAGCCGCCGCTCAACTGGAACGCCTCGTTCAGCTTGAGGGTGTCGAACACGTAGAAAGCGCTGGTGAGGGTCTGGCCATCGGTGTAGGCACCGGTCGCGTACGGCACCCCCAGTGTATCGCCGGTATTCGGGCCATAGAGATTGGCGCTCGGGATCGCTACAGCCGCATAGCTCTTGCCATTGATGGTCTGTGCCGTCGTGCCGAAGCTCAGGTTCTTCTGGCGCTCGTACATCAACTCGACGCCGGCAGACAGATCATGCTCCAACCCGGCCGTCTTGAACTTGGTGGTCAGATTGGTCTGGTTGGCCAGAATTTCGTTGGTCTGATCGATGCGCTGACGGGTGCGGTTGACGGTCCAGGTCGAGGGATCGTTGGCATTGACCGCGGTAATCGGGGTCGAGCCGGAAGCCACCCCGGTCAACACGCGGCCCAGCGTGGATTTGCCGTAACGGGTGATGTTGCGGATGGTCGTGCCATTACCCAGATCGTGCTCGATCTTGGCAGTCACCATATCGCTCTGGACCTTTTCGTAGTCGCTCGGGCTGCCGTAGAAATTCTCGCGATTGACCTTGCCGCCCTGACGGATCGCCGCCGAGGCATCGTAGAACCCGGCCATGCCGACGGTCGGGATGCCGCCGTCCGGAATGTTGTCCTGACGCACATGCTGGGAATAGAAGTAGAAGCGGGTCGGCGTGCCGAGACCCAGCGCGAAGGCCGGCGCGATGGCATAGCCCTGGTTTTCGACCACATTGCGCCCGTCGACACCGCCCTGCTGCGCCATGACATTGAGGCGCACGGCGGCCGTCTCGCCGATCGCCTGATTGATGTCGGCGGTGGTGCGCAGCTTATTGGCCGTCCCAACGGCCACCGAGGCTGCATTGACGCTGTCGCGCGTCGGCAGCTTGGAAATCAGGTTGATGTAACCGGACGCCGCACCGCGACCAATATCGGCCCCGGCCGGGCCCTTCACGACTTCGATCTGGTCGAGGTTGAAAACATCGCGGGCGATCGGGCTGACATCGCGAATACCGTCCACAAAGGTCGCCGATTCGGTCGAGAAGCCGCGCATCATGAACGTATCGCCAGCGGCCGTGTTGCCGTTCTCGCCCAGTTGCATGGTGATGCCCGGGGTATTGCGCAGGGCTTCCATGAGCGAGGCAGCGCCCTGCTCCTGAATGATTTCCTTCTTGATCACCTGCACGGTTTGCGGGGTATCGACCAGCTTCTGCGTGAATTTCGGATTGGCGCTGGTTTCTGCCTTGAACGGGACGTCGACCGTCGCCTTGACGGTCATCGCCGGCAGGCTGGCCTCCTTGGCGGCTTCCTGCGCCTGGGCGGCGACCGGCAGGGCGGCAGCGACCAGTGCAAGCAGATGGGAGGCGTTTGCGTGTTTACGACTGCGAATAGTGGCCATCAACGTGTCCTTGAAAATCTGTTGGAGAAGTTGGCTGGCTGGGCGTCGCAAAGAGAGGGCGCGAACACGGTGGCTGGCTTACAGGATGTAAATGATAACTCCTATCATTTACATCTGCAACAACTTGATACAACTTCCCGCTTGTTTTCTAGAACACATCGCGGCAATAGCGGCCGCTGTCCGCGAGATGCGCCAGGGCGGCCTCACCCAGAATCGCCTGCAAGGCCCGATCCACGCCTTCGCCCATGCCCTGGCGACTGCCGCAGACATAAATCGCCGCACCACGCGCCACCCAGTCAGCCAGCTGCGCGGCTTCCCGATGCAAGACATCCTGAACATAACGACAGGCCGCGCCCTCCCGTGAATACACAGCATCCAGGCGAGCCAGCACGCCCTGCGCCCGCCATGTCACGAGGTCATCGGCATGCAGATCATCGACAACCCGATGCCGCTCGCCAAAAATGAGCCAGTTTTGACGTTGACCGTCGGCCATGCGCGCCATCAGATGGGCACGCAACCCGGCCAGGCCAACCCCGTTGCCGATCAGGATCAGCGGACGCCGGGCATTGCCGGCCAGCTGAAAGCCGGGATGCGGACGCAGGCGCAGCCTCAGCCGGTCTCCGACCCGCAGGGTCCGCCCCAGATGATGAGACACCCACCCCGGCTCGCCGTCCGCCCGGACATGCAGGCGGACCAGAAGTTGCAGCATGCCTTCCGTCGGCACGGAGGCGATCGAATAGGCACGTGGACGCGTATCGTTCCCCGGCAGACTGACCTCCACCAGATCACCGGATTGCCAATCCGCCCCGGGCTCGCAGGCCGTGAAATTGAGCCGATACACCGCCCCCCCTTCACTGCCCGGATTCAGACAGGTCCGGGCCGCCAGACGCCATTCGGTCGCCGCCCCGGTGACGCCCGCCACCTCGCCAAGCTGCACGGCAGAACGGCCGGTGAGCGTTGCGAGCAATTCACGCCAGACCTGCACGCCCTTCGCATCGCAACGATCGAGTTCGATCCGCTCGGCCAGCGCCTCCGCCGAGGCGGCCTGCAACCAGGCATCGAGACGCCGCCCGAAGGCATTGAAATGCGGATAACTCCGGTCGCCCAGCGCGAGCACGACATAGCGCAGCCCCGCCAGGTCCGGCGTCTGCGTCAGCGCATGCCGGACAAAAGCCTGCGCGTCGTCGGGAGCATCCCCTTCGCCCGCCGTGCTGACGATAAACAGGCAGCACCCGCCTTGCGCCAGATCGGCCGCACGCAGCCGCCCGAGCGGCAGGCAAGCCGCGCTCAGGCCCGCATCGACCAGGGCATGCGCCGTCTGACGGGCGAGCATTTCGGCGCTCCCCGTCTGGCTGGCAAATACAACCCGCCAATCGACCGCCAGGGCCGCCGCCGACACGCCGCCCCCCCGTAGCTGCTTCGCCTGATGCCAGGCGCGCCAGCACAGCACCGCATACAGGGCCAGGGCCAACATGGCCCCGGCCCCGCGCATCCATTCTTCAAACCACACCCGCTGCCATCCTTATTCAGGCAAGACCTCGAAGGTGGCGGAATAGGTGTAGCGCTGCTTCGGCATCGGCGGACGCGGCTGCCCCTCGGCCGGGGCCGGCGCACGCGGGGGATAGCTGGCATTGACCCAGTACATCTCGGCCATCGGCCACTTGATCGCGACTTCACCCTTGGCATCGGTCGTCACGGCAAATTCCTTCAAGACGCCGCGATAACGCACACCGCCCGGCACCACGCCCACCGTCGTGGCAGCCAGCGGCTTGCCGTCGAGCAGCAGGCGGAAGCGCGTCGTCTGGCCGACCAGCATGCCGGTCGGCGCATCGAGCGGCAGCAGCTCCAGGCCCTTGCCCTGCGGCTTCCCGCGCAGCGGGCTGGCATCGTTGGCCGTGACATAGGTTTCCATCCGCCCGAGGGTCGTCGTCACCTGCACCTCTTCCGCCCCGGCCGGCATCTCCTTTTCCAGCGCCGACGGCGCACCGCGCCAGCGCTTAGTTTCGCCATTCAGCTTGTAGGACGCCATGGCCGACTCATTGACCAGGGACATCGTGTACGTCCCCGGCTTGGCGAGCTTGATATCTGCCGCGCCAAACTGGCGACCGGCGTGAATTTTCTCGGGTTTGCTGCGCGTGCCGTCCGGCGCAATCACTTCCAGCGCCTCCAGGGACAGCGCATTGTGATCGACGACAAACAGGTCTTCAGAAATGGCGGCACGCACCGTCACCCAGGGCTCCTTACCCTCAACCTCAGCCACTTCGGGGATCATCCAGCCGCGATGGGCGTGGGCGGGCAGGGACAGCGCAGCGGCCACAGCCAGCGCGCACAGGGAAAAATGAATACGTTTCATGATGTTTTGCGCCTCGCTCAGGGTTTCAGTTGCACAGTCACCGCGCCCAGTTCCTCCTGCCCCTTGGCAGTAGCATTCTGGGCAGCCTTCGGCGGCCAGGTCAGCGGCACGCGGACCACTTCACGCCCGCCGGCTTCACGGGAGGCTTCCACGAGCAGCTGGTACTCGCCCGCCGCCAGATTGCCGAGTGGCACCTTGCCCGCCGTGAAACTGAGGTGATGCACGCCCGGCGCACGCGTCGCGCTGGTCACGGCATCGGCCGGCACGGCCAGATCGCGCCCACCCTTGCGCCACCATTGGCGCATGTCCTTGAGCCACTTGGTGCCGGCGTTGTCACGCTTCTTCTGGTCGTACCAGACCGCCAGATGGGTGATCGGCGCCGTTTGATCAACGCGTTCGAGCCAGACCGCGAGATAGGGGCGGTGATATTCGGCAACCTGCAACTGGGGCAACTCGACGCGCACGGACAGCTCGGCCGCCGTCGCCGGCAAGGCCGTGACGAGCAACGCCAGCAGCAGCCCGGAAAACGGTTTCTTCATCGGATTTTCCTTTGGATTCAATGGAGGAACAGCAAGACAATCAGACACGGCAAGAGGCAGCCGAGGCCGACCAGCGGCCAGGTCGAGGGTCGGCGGGCCGCATGCAGTTGCAGAATGAGCAGGCCGCTCAATGCAAACAGCAGGCACCCCACCGCCAGGGCATCGATGAAGAGCGACCAGGCGGGGCCGGTATGCCGCCCCTTGTGCAGGTCGTTCAGCCAGGCAATGGCACCGCGATGGGTTTCCTCGAACTCGACCTCGCCTTCAGGCAGGCCGATGCGTAGCCAGGCATCCCCTCCGGGGCGCGGCATGGGCAGGTAGATTTCATCGGCGGACCACTCGGCGGCGGTCGACGGCAAATTCCGGCCCAATTCCGCGCTGAGCCAGGCCGACACCGCAGGCGGCAGCCCCTGTTCGGCACCGGTCGCTGACGGAGAAAGCTGCGCCACCAGATCAGCGGGCAGCGTGCGGACCAAGCGCACGACACTCGGACGCGCCTCGATCTGACCGGCATGATTCAAGGTGATGCCCGTCACCGAAAACAGCAACAAGCCCAGCAAACAGACAGCCGAGCTCATCCAATGCACGACAAGCAGGCCTTTCAGCCAGCTGGCGCGCCGGGTGGACGGCGATAATTCGGACGTAGCGGAAATGGTGGACACGCGGGAGCCTCAAGCGACAACAGAACAAAACGGTTGGCTGGCTCCCGCACACCGGCAACGACGTGCCGGCGGGGGTTAATCTGGCTGGCTGCGCAGATTATAACTGATAAAGATTCTCAATAGCATCTTGTTACACACCGGCCGACCGACCGGCTTGCCCGGCGGTCGACGCTGCCCAAGCCCTCAAATCAGGTCGATGCCCGGCGTACCTGCCTGCACGTCGCCAATCACGGCCACCTGGCCAAAGCCTTGCTGCAGGAAGGAAGAGAGCACTTCGGTCACGGTATCCGGCGCGCAGGCAACGAGCAAGCCGCCCGAGGTCTGCGGATCGGTCAGCAAGGCGCGCGTCAGATCGCCGTGCGCCCCGAGGTTGACCGCCGAACCGTAGCTGGCCCAGTTGCGGCCGGAGGCGCCGGTAATGAAACCCTGCTCGGCAAAGGCCTGCGCCTTCGGCAGGAGCGGCACATCCGCCACATTCACCCGGGCGCGCAAGCCGCTGCCGCGGCAGACTTCCAGCAGATGGCCGAGCAGGCCGAAACCGGTCACATCGGTCATCGCATGCACGCCATCCAGACAGGCCAGTAGCGTGCCCGGCGTATTCAAGCGGGTCGTGGCATCGATCATCGCGGCATAGTCGGTATCGGAGAGCTGATCCTTCTTGAGCGCCGCGCTGTACGTACCCACGCCGATGGGCTTGCCGAGGATCAGCTTGTCGCCCGGGCGTGCGCCCGAATTCCGCTTCAGGTTGTTCGGATTCACCAGGCCAATGGCCACCAGGCCGTAAATCGGCTCCACCGAGTCGATGGTGTGGCCGCCGGCAATCGGGATCCCCGCCGCCCGGCAGACACTTTCCCCGCCTTCCAGAATGCGCCCGATGGTGGTCACCGGCAGCACATTGACCGGCATGCCGACCAGGGCCAGCGCGAAGAGCGGCGTGCCGCCCATGGCGTAAATATCGGAAATGGCGTTGGTGGCGGCAATCCGGCCAAAGTCGTACGGGTCGTCGACGATGGGCATGAAGAAATCGGTGGTGGCGACAATCGCCTGCTCGCGATTGATCTGATAGACCGCCGCATCGTCGCTCGTTTCGGTCCCGACCAGCAATTGCGGCGGCACGATGCCGGCCGGCACGTTGGCCAGGATCTGCTGCAGCACGGCCGGGGCGATTTTGCAGCCGCAGCCGCCACCGTGAGACAGTTGGGTCAGTCGGACAGGCACTTGTTCAGACACGTTGATTTCCTCAGTCAATCCATTCACGCGGCATCGAAGCCGGCATCTTCAATCGCATTCAGCAAGGCGGCGCGGTCGACCTGGGCCGGGTCGAAGCACACGGTGGCCTCGGCCGCTTCCAGCGAAACGCTGGCCGTGGCCACGCCGGCCATGCCCTGCAGCACCGTCGTGATATTGGCGACACAGCCCTGGCAGCTCATGCCGCCGATCTTGATTTGGGTGGTTTCCATCTCTGCTTTCCTTGCATCGAAGCATCAAAAATGAACAAAAGGCTGACGCGCCAGCAGATCGGCCATCTCATCGGCCGGCACCGGGCGGCTGAACAGGTAACCTTGCGCCATGTCGCAGCCCATGCGGCGCAACAGCGCAAGCTGCCCCGGCGTCTCGACCCCTTCGGCGAGCACGGTCATGCGCAGGCTGCGCCCCATGCTGACCACCGTCGAGGCAATCGCCTGGTCATCCGGATTGGTGTCGAGATCGCCGATGAAGGACCGGTCAATCTTCAGTTTACCGACCGGAAAGCGCTTCAGATAGGCCAGGGACGAATAGCCCGTGCCGAAATCATCCAGCGCCAGTTCCACCCCCATGCGCGACAGGGCCGACAAGGTGCCGAGATGAATATCCGCGTCGTGCATCACGGTGCGCTCCGTGACTTCCAACTCAAGCGCACTGGCCTGCAGACCCGAACTGGCCAGCGCACCGGCCACCATATCGACAAAACCGGCCTGACGGAACTGTACTGGCGCCACATTCACGGCCACGCTGATCGGCGGCAAGCCGGCAGCCTGCCAGGCCTGCGCCTGACGGCACGCGGTGCACAGCACCCAGTCGCCAATCGGGTTGATCAGGCCGTTTTCTTCAGCCACATGAATGAAGCGGTCGGGGAAAATCATCCCGAGATCGGGATGCTGCCAACGGATCAGGGCCTCGGCTCCGACGATCAGCCCGGACTGCAGGCTGATCAGCGGCTGGTAGTGCAGCCGGAATTCCTGCTGTTGCAAGGCACGCCGCAGGCTGCTTTCCATCAGCAGGCGCTCCAGCGTGGCCTTGTTCATCTCGGCCGAATAGAACTGGAAGGTATTGCGGCCCAGTTCCTTCGCCTTGTACATCGCCGCATCGGCATTGCGCAGCAGGGTTTCGAAATCGAGGCCATCCTGCGGAAAGAAACTGATCCCGAGCGAGGGGGTGATGGCCAGGTCGTGGCCGCCAACCGTGAAGGGGTGCGTGCACACGTCGATCAGGCGCCGCGCCACATCGACGGCGGCCGGGCCATGAATACCGGGCAAGGCAAGAATGAATTCATCGCCGCCCAGCCGTGCCAGGGTATCGCCCCGGCGCACCACGGTCTCAAGACGGCGCGCCAGCTGACACAAGAGCTGATCACCCACACTGTGGCCCAGTGAATCATTGACCCGCTTGAAGTGATCGAGATCGAGAAAGATCAGGGCGATTTCTTCGCCATCGCGCTGGGCGGCGGCCAGCAACTGGCCAAAGCGGTCATGCAGCAGACGACGATTGGGCAAGCCGGTCAGGGCATCAAAATCCGCCAGCTCGCGAATGCGCTGCTCGGCTTCCTTGTGCTGCGACACATCCAGAATGGTGCCGACGATGGCGGGGGCGCCATCGAGCTGGACCGGGCGAATGAAGAGCTGGGCCGGAAACGCGCTGCCGTCATCCCGCCGACACAGCACCTCGCCCCCTTCGGCAGGACGCTCGGGATCGGCGAGGAGCAATTGTTCGCGCAACCAGTCGTGATGCGGGGCTTCCAGCAGATCAAAGACAGTGCGCCCGGCAAACGCATCGCCCGTCAGGAAGACGTGACGCAGAAAGCCGTTGGCGTAGCTGATGCGCCCGCCCTGCTGGACGAAGACGCCGACCTGAGCCGCCTCGATGGCAGCGTGGAAAAACGCCGAGGAGACACCATGCGGCATCCCGACAATCGAACCAATGAAACCACCCGCTTCGGCAGCGGTCATGCCTTTCCTTTCAATGCGTCCCGCGCTCGGGCTGCCAGCGTTTGAGTAACAGGGAGTTGGAAACCACCGAGACCGAGCTCATGGCCATGGCCGCGCCGGCCACCACCGGATTGAGCCAACCCAGCGCTGCGAGCGGGATTCCGAGCACATTGTAGATGAAGGCGAAGAAAAGATTCTGGCGGATCTTGCGCAATGTCGCGTGCGACAAGGCAATCGCATCGGCCACACCATGCAGGTCGGCCCGAATCAGCGTGAGATCGGCCGCCTCGATGGCGGCATCCGAGCCCGCCCCCATGGCAAACCCCACATCGGCGGCGGCCAGGGCCGGCGCATCATTGATGCCGTCGCCGACCATGCCCACCAGCACGCCATCCGCTTTCAGGACTTGCACGGCAGCGGCTTTTTCACCGGGCAAAATGCCTGCCCGCACGTCCTCGATGCCCACCTGTGCCGCGATGGCTTGCGCGGTATGCGGATTGTCGCCGGTCAGCATGACGACCCGGATGCCCATTGCCTGCAAGCGGCGCACCGCGGCATGCGACGTCGGGCGCAGCGCGTCGGCGATGGCAAAGAGCGCAACGGGGCCATCCGCATCGGCCAGCACGACTACCGTCCGGGCCGCCGCCTGCCAGGCCGTCACACGCGAATCAACCTCACCGGCGATCCAGTCCGGCGCCCCCAGGCGCCAGACGCGGCCGTTGATTTCACCCTGCACCCCCTGACCGGGCAAGGCACTGAAATTGGCGACTGCCAGACGGTCGACCGTCGCCGCATGGGCCAAAATGGCTTTGGCCAGGGGATGTTCCGAGCCGGCCTCCAGCGCCGCCGCATGCTGCAAGGCAACCTCCGGTTGCCCGCGCAGACAGGCCCACTCAACCACCTGCGGCACGCCTTCGGTCAGGGTGCCGGTCTTATCCACGGCCAGCACGCCGATTTTCTCGGCCCGCTCGAGCGCCTCGGCATTGCGCACCAGAATGCCTGCCCGCGCGCCTTGCCCGGTACCGACCATGATGGCAGTCGGCGTGGCGAGGCCGAGCGCACAGGGACAGGCAATGACCAGGACGGCCACCGCATTGATCAGGGCCATCACCAGATCGCCGGTCAGCCCCCACCAGGCCAGCCAGGTGGCAACAGCGAGGGTACAGACGACCGGCACAAAGATGGCCGAAATCCGGTCCGCCAGACGCTGCACCGGGGCCTTCGAGCCCTGCGCTTCGCCCACCAGGCGGATGATGCCCGCCAGCAAGGTATGCTCGCCCACGCCGGTCGCACGGCAGCGCAAGGCGCCTTCGCCATTGGCCGTGGCGGCGAAAACACGATCGCCCTGCGCCTTGCCGACCGGCATGCTCTCACCGGTCAACATGGCCTCATTGACACTCGAGACGCCGTCCAGCACCTCACCATCCACCGGCACGCTTTCACCCGGGCGCACCATGAAACAGTCGCCGGGCATCAAAGCCTCGACGGGCACCTCGACCCACTGCCCGTCGCGCTCGACGCGCGCCAGTTTGGGCTGCAGCCGGATCAGGGCCTCGATGGCATCCGAGGTGCGCGCCTTCGCCCGCGCCTCCAGCAATTTGCCCAGCAGCACCAGGGTGATGACGGCAGCACCGCCTTCGAAATACACATGCTGATCAAGGTCAAACACGGTAACGACGGTCGACAAGGCCCAGGCCATGGTGGTCCCCAGGGCGACCAGCACATCCATATTGGCCCCGCCACCGCGCAGCGCCTTCCAGGCTCCACTGTAAAAACGGGCGCCAATCCAGAACTGCACCGGGGTGGCAAGCGCAAACTGGAGCCAGCGGGGCAATTCACGCATCTGCTCGTGGCCGCCAAACATGAACGCCATCTGCGCCACCAGCGGCAGGCTCAATGCCAGGGCAATCCAGAACTGGCGCACTTCCCGACGGTAGACCGCCGCCTTGGCCGCTTTTTCCCGCTCACGCGTTTCGGCATCCACCGGCGTGGCGGTAAACCCAGCCTTGGCAACGGCCGCGATGACCGCCGCCATTTCCGCCCCCGGCGCCAATCTCACCCGGGCCCGCTCGGCGGCCAGATTCACATGCGCCTGCATGCCGGGCTGCCGGTTCAGAACTTTCTCCAGACGCGCCGAACAGGCGGCACAGGTCATGCCGCCAATGGCAAACTCGACCACCCGTTCGGTATCGCTCACTTGATCACCACGACCGGACGATCCGCCAACTGCAGCACCCGCGCCGTCACGGAACCGAGGACCAATGCGGAGAGCGCACCCCGCCCATGGCTGCCCAGCACGATCTGATCGCAAGCCAGCGCCTGTGCCTGATGCACGATCACCTCCGGCGCCAGCCCCACGTGCAGATGGGCAGTAAAAGGATAGCCCGCGGCCTCCAGGCGTGCCCGCGCCGCTTGCAGGCATTGGTCGCCCTCTTCGCGGTAATAGGCATGCAGGGTGTCATGCCCGATGTGGGCCTGCACCCGGCCAATCGGAATCGGGGCATGCACATGCAACAGATGCAGCACCGGCGGCTCACGCCAGGCATCACGCTGTGCGATGCAGTAATCGACGGCACGCAAGGCGGCATCGGAACCATCGACCGCAATCAGGATGCGCTGAGTCATCGGAAAATCTCCTTATTCAAGACAGATGGCGCACAAGGCCGAGCAAGCCGTACAGCCCGAAACCCAGCACCAGCAAACCGGCGATACGGCGGACCGCAACCCGGCGAACGAATTCATTGAGCCGCGCCAGGAGCATCCCGGCCAGCAAGAGATTGGGCAACGTGCCGAGGCCGAAGGCCAGCATCATCGCCGCGCCACGCGTCGCGGAGCCGGCGGTCAGGGCCGAGGCCAGCGCGCTGTACACCAGACCGCAGGGCAGCCAGCCCCAGAGCAGCCCGAGCGGAAAGGCCTGCGCCACGGATTGCGCCGGGAGAAAACGGCGCCCTAGGGGCTGCAAGCGCCGCCACAGATGGTGGCCCAGCCGTTCGATCGGCAACAGGACCTGAACCACACCGAGCAAATACACGCCCAGCAGGACAAGCATCACATTGGCCAGGGCATACAGCCCCAGACGTACCCCCTCGGCCTTGCCGGCAGCCAGACTGGCCGCACCGAGCGCCCCCGCCACGGCCCCGGCCAAGGCATAGGAGGCAATCCGCCCGGCGTTATAGGCCAGGTGAATGCGCCAGCGCGGCGCACCGCCCAGCGTCAGCGCCCCGACAATGCCGCCACACATGCCCACGCAGTGCGTGCCGCCGAGCAGGCCGACTAGGAACAAGGCAAGAAAGCCGGTATCAGGCATGAGTCCGACAAATGTGACAAAGCCGGCAGTTTAACCCGCCGGCTTCGCGAACGACAGCGGGCTGCGCCCGCTCAGATGACTTTGGAGTAGCTGGCGCGTTGACGCCCGGCCCGCAGATAACAGTCAAAGACCATGGTGATGATGCGCACCAGCAGACGCCCCGGTGGCAGCACCGTGATCCACTCACGGTCGACCTTCACCAGACCCGCTTTTTCCATTTCCTTCAGGTCTTCGAGTTCCGCCGCAAAATACTTGCGGAAATCGATCAGATGGGCGCTTTCGATGCTCTCGATGGAAAGTTCGAAATGGCACATCAGCGCCTGAATGATCGAGCGGCGCAGGATATCGTCGGCATTCAGCTCCAGACCGCGGAAAGACGGGAGGATGCCGGCATCCAGGCGGTCGTAATACTCGTCCAGCGTCTTCACGTTCTGCGAGTAGGTCGGGCCGACCTTGCTGATCGACGAAATACCGAAGGACAGCATGTCGCAATCGGCATAGGTCGAATAACCCTGGAAATTACGGTGCAGACGCCCCTGGCGCTGCGCCACGGCCAGTTCGTCATCCGGCTTGGCAAAGTGGTCCATGCCGATGAAGACATAACCGGCATCGGTCAGCTTCTTGATCGCCAGCGCCAGGATTTGCAGCTTGGTGTCGCCGGACGGCAAATCGTCCTCGGCAATGCGGCGCTGCGGCTTGAAGAGGCTGGGCAGGTGCGCATAGTTGTAGATCGACAGACGATCCGGGTCCATCGCCAGCACCCGTTCCAGGGTCCGGTTGAAGCCCATCACCGTCTGATGCGGCAGACCGTAGATCAGATCCACCGAAATGGACTTGAAACCGTTGGCGCGGGCGGCCTGGATCACATTGGCCGTTTCTTCTTCGGTCTGGACACGATTGACCGCCACCTGCACGCGCTCGTCGAAATCCTGCACGCCGACGCTCATTCGGTTGAAGCCCAGTTCGCCCAGCAAGGCAACCGTAGCGGCATCGACCTTGCGTGGATCGACTTCAATGGAGAACTCGCCGCCTTCCAGCAGCTTGAAATGCTTGCGTGTCTCGGCCATCAGCTGGCGCATTTCGTCATGCGACAGGAAGGTCGGCGTACCGCCGCCCCAATGCAGCTGGATGACTTCATGCTTGCCATCGCACCCTTCCAGCGCCTCGCTCTGGAGCTTCAGTTCCTTGGCCAGGTACTTCAGGTATTTGGCGCTGCGCCCGTGATCCTTGGTGATGATCTTGTTGCAGGCACAGTAATAGCAGATGGTATTGCAGAACGGGATGTGGAAGTATAATGACAACGGCCGGCTGATGCCGCCGATGTTGCGCTTCCCCAACCAAAGCGCTGCGGCCTCGGCATCGAACGCCTCGACGAAGCGGTCAGCGGTCGGATAAGACGTGTAACGCGGACCATTCACATCAAAGCGACGAATGATCTGGGGATCGAAGACGAGGTTTTCAGTTGCGAAATTCATTAAACATGTCACCTATTTTGGCCCCAATTATGTCTGGATGCGGCAAAATAGCGGTTGACATGGATCAATCGAAAGCAGGTTGAGATGCCCCACGGTTCCGCCCAGCCAGAGCACCCGCTCTCGCTCATCAAGACTGCCTGCTCGAATTGCAATCTGCGCGAGCTGTGCCTCCCCTTCGGCCTCTCCCTGGAAGAACTGGAACGCATCGACGATCTGGTCTCGACGCGCCGCCGTATCAAGCGCGGCGACCATCTGTACCGCGCCGGAGAAACCTTCGATGCCATCTACGCCATCCGCGCCGGTTTCTTCAAAACCGATGTGCTGCTCGAAGACGGCCGTGAACAGGTCACCGGTTTCCAGATGGCCGGCGAATTGCTGGGCCTCGACGGCATCAGCACCGAACACCACACCTGCAACGCGGTGGCGCTGGAAGACAGCGAAATCTGCGCCATTCCCTTTGCCAAGCTGGAAACCCTGTCGCGCGAAATCCACACGCTGCAGCACCATTTCCACAAGGTCATGAGCCGCGAAATCGTGCGTGACCATGGCGTCATGATGCTGCTCGGCACCATGCGCGCCGAGGAACGACTGGCAGCCTTCCTGCTCAATCTGTCGCAGCGTTTCACGGCCCGCGGCTTCTCGCATACCGAGTTCTACCTGCGCATGACGCGTGAAGAGATCGGCAGCTACCTGGGCCTGAAACTGGAAACCGTTTCCCGCGCCTTCTCCAAGTTCCAGGAAGAAGGCTACATCGCCGTCCAGCAGAAACACATCCGCATTCTCAACGTAGCAGGCCTGAAGGCCCTGATGAATCACCGCACCTGCTGAACCGGGCTCAGATCAGGCCCGGATTGCGGGTCAGCGCCGTGAGGACGATATAAGCGTAGGCAAACAGGGCCGCCAGGAGCCAGCGCCCCCGTGCAGCTCGGCTGCGTGCGCGCTTGAGCGCCATGCTGCCGCACACGATATAGACAAGCAGCCCCAGCACCTTGGCTGTCAGCCAGCCCTGAACGAAGGGATACTGCCCGCTCATCCAGGCCAGCGTCAGCGCCGATGCAAGCAGGGTGCTGTCGATCAGATGCGGCAGGACACGCGTCAGGCGATGCTGGAGCCGGAGGCTCTCCTGCAGCATCCACCACGCCCGCACGGCAAATCCGAGACCGCTCAGGATCACGCAGGTCACGTGCAGGTGCTTGATGGCCAGATAACTCATGCGGCGGCTTTACCCAGCTGAATCACTTTGAGATGGCGCCAGTACAGATGAGCGACGCGCCAGAGGTGATAGAGCAACCAACCCTGCGAAAACAGACCGGCCAACCCCGCCAGCACCCAGGTCAGCGGCAAGGGGTAAATCACGGCCAGCAGCAGCAAAAAACTCAACACGACATGCGACCAGAACTGCTGGGCGGCCCCGGCCTCCGGCAACAAGCGGTTCATGGCCGGCACGCCCTTGCCGCCCGGCACCAGATTTTGCAAATGGAGCCAAGCCAGGAAGGGCAGGATTTTGTACAACATGCCAACGATGAATGACATGAACGCGCCCACCAGGACAAGCATGCCGAACGCCAGCGACCACGCCGGCGCTTCACTCACAGCGGGACGCAGGGCGACGGTCAACTGCATGGCGCAGGCCAAAATCGCCGACAGCAGACCAAACTGCCAGTAGCGATAGGTCGCATCTGCCCGAGCCCGTCGCCGCTGCGCCTGGAGACGCAAGGTCAGCAAGGCAAAGGCCGCCAGCACAACCGCCAGCCCGGCCTGAAAAAATCGTGCCCCCGCACCATCCGCCCACATCTGGACGAGCGACCAGGCGATCAGGACAGCGAACACGGCCGGCACCAGAAACCAGCTGAAGCGCGCCGGATAGCCCGGTGTCAGCTGAAACATGGGCACCACGACCAGGGAGAGGGCGACCACCAGGGCAGCCCCCCAACCGGCCAAGCCCCAGGCGGCATGCAAATCCACCCAGCGCGGATCAAAGCCGCCCCAGGCAAAGACCAGCACGCTGACCAAGCCGCCCCCCAGCGCCACCACCACCAGCAAGGCGAGCAAAGCCAGTTTCAGGCTACGAATCGTCGGACTGGTGCTCGGCACCGCCCAAAGAGCGCGCAAGCTGATCGCGAGAAACGTGCAGATGGAGAGGGCCAAGCCCAGCCCGCCCAACAGCAGGCCTGTCGGGCTGCCCCAGAGAAAACCGAACACCAGAAGCAGGGTTCCGCCGAGCAAACCGGCATGGGTCAGGCGGGCGACCCACAACGGGGCGGGTAAATTGGCCCCGGCCACCACGGGCAGGATCTGGATCAGGGCACCGAGCATGACCTGCGCCAGAAAGCCCAGCGTCAGCAGATGCGTCACCGCCAGCGCTGCCGGTGTCCAGCGCGAGGCCAGAATGGTCTCCCCTTCCAGCAGGAAGAGCAGTGCTGCCAGCATGCCCATCACGGGGGCAGTGAGGAAAAACCGGAAAGGCGCCGCCAAGGGCGGCGATTTATCGAAGGAAAGCAGGGCCTGCATCAACGGGTGATCAGGATTTCGAAGGTCCCGTCGGGCAACAGTTCGGTTTCATAGGCATGCCCGTTTTGCAGCAAGACCCGGTACAGGGGATGCGGCTCACGGAAGAGCAGGAGCAGCATCTTTTCGCCGGGCTGGATACGGTCCAGCATTTCCATCGTCTGCACGAAGGGCTCGGGCGGCTCCATATAACGCGCATCGACGATATGCGGTGTTTTCGGGTGGGTCATGCTACAGCCAATTCCTTTTCAAGTTCGCCAACCAGGGCTGCCAGATCGGCAGCCAGATGCTGATCACACATGGGATAGAGAATGTTCTCTTCCTTCATGTTGTGCTGCTGCATCATGATCAACAGGGTTTCTGCCTGCCCGAGGTAATCCTCGGCCTCACCGGCCCGCAGGGATTCGACGGCTGTCGCCATCAGGTCGCGCATTTGCGCATGCTCCATGCGCATCACCTGCGTCGGGCCGCCCATCATACCGGTTGCGCGCTCGAAAGCCGGAAAGAGTGTCTTTTCCTCAGCATCGAAATGCGCGAGGACGGCCGCCGAAAAGTGTTCGAACGCTGCCAGCCCGACAGGCAGCTTGCCTTGTGCAACAGCCTGCTCGACTGCCGCAAAAAAATCGTCGCACCGACGGTGATCGTCGGTCATGAAATGACGGATTGAAGCCATGTTTTCCAGCCTTTGATGTGACCCTGACACCTGCATTGTCAGGGTCACGCGTGGCGGTAAGCCTTGACCATGATCAAGAAGCAGAAAGCAACTTACTTCTCGAGTACATAGGTTCCGGGGGCATCGGCCAGGGCCGGGAATTTCCGGTTATCAGCCGGGTAAGCCGGAACCAGATCGCCCGTCCGCTCGCCCAGCCAGCGGGTCCAATCCGCCCACCAGGTGCCGTCATGACGCTCGGCCCGCTCGTGCCAGTGCTCCCAGTGCTCGTTGCGCTCCGGCTCGCCGATCCAATATGCCCGCTTGGGCGGGTTGACCGGCGGATTGACGATCCCGAGGATGTGACCCGACGTAGACAATACGAAGCGCACCGGTGCGGCCACATTGATGTACTTGCGGACCCGGTAGCACTGCTTCCACGGGGCAATGTGATCGTCCTCGGCGGTCACGGCATAGAGCGGCTGGACGATGGCATCGAGGTCGATGCTCTCGCCGGCGATCTGGAGCTTGTCGCGCTTGATCAGATTGTTCTGCAGATACATCTCGCGCAGGTAGTAGGCATGCATGGCCTGCGGCATGCGCGTGGTGTCCATGTTCCAGTACAGCACGTCGAAAGGCGGCAGGGCCTCGCCCAGCAGGTAGCTGTGCACCCAGTAGTGCCAGATCAGGCTGTTGGAGCGCAGCAGGCGGAAGGAGGACGCCATTTCCGCACCATCCAGGTAGCCCTTCTTTGCCATCATGCCTTCGATAGCCCCCACGCAGGCCTCATCAATGAAGACATCGATGTCGCCCGGATGCGAGAAATCGGTCAGGGTCGTAAACAAGGTCCAATGCGCCACCGGCACCTTGTCGGCGCCAAAGCGCTTGTTCGCCCAGGCCATGTAGGTGGTGACCAAGGTCCCACCGATGCAATAGCCGGCCAGATGCACCTTGGGCACCTTGCAGAATTCACAGGCAACACGGACCGCCTCATTCACGCCATCCAGCAGGTAATCATCAAAGCGCACGGCGGCCATGTCGGCACCCGGGTTTTTCCAGCTGGTGATGAAAACCGAGAAACCCTGATCGGTCAGGTACTTGACCATGCTTTTCTTGGGCGTCAGGTCCAGGATGTAGAACTTGTTGATCCAGGGCGTCGTGATCACAATGGGCATCGCCCGCACCGTATCGGTGGTCGGTGCATAGTGGATCAGTTCCAGCATGTGATTGCGGAACACCACCTTGCCCGGCGTCGTGCCGAGGTCTCGGCCAACCGTGAAGGCATCGGGCTCGACCATCAGGATGTTCTTGGCCTGCACATCCCGCATGAAATGGGTGAGGCCGGCTTGCAGACTTTCGCCCTTGCTATCGACGAAACGCTGCAAGGCCACCGGGTTCATCAGGAAGAAATTGGTCGGCGCCACCATGTTCAGCCACTTGCGCAGCCAGAAGGCGGAACGGCGACGCTCCTTGTCGGAAAGCCCCGGCGTTTCGAAGAGCATGTCCTCGAGACGATGCGTGAAGGCCAGGTACCACTCCTTGATGATGTCCCAGCTCGGCGACTCGGTCCACACCGGATCGGCAAAGCGGGCATCGTCGGCATGCGGTTTGATGACATCCTCCGACGGCATACCGAGGGCACGGCGGGCGACATGCGCTTGCAGTGCCATCAGATCGCCGGACAAGCCGACCGCGGCACGGGTCAGCTCTTGCGGATGCATCAGCCAGGCGACCTGAGCGGACAGCATCGAGGTCATGACGCCGAAGGGATCGAATGCCTGACTGACCGCCTTGCCCACCGACTCCATCGGACTCAGGTGGCCCAGATCCAGACCCTTGTGTGAAGCAGCGCTGTTACCCGACATGGTGTTTCCCCTTGAAGCAAGCATGCAAATATCTTACAGCGAACACATTTCACCGCGTTGCGGCAGGTCAACCCTCGGCCATCCAAGCTGCGTCCGGATAGCCTCCTGCAAGGCCTGGGCGGCCCCGCTCTCGCCATGCACGACGAAAGCCCGCCCCGGCGGCGTGGCAAAGCCCTTGAGCCAAGCCAGCAGCGCCGCCTGATCGGCATGGGCCGACAAGCCCCCCACGGTATAGATCCGGGCACGGACCGGAATCTGCTCACCAAAAATCCGGACCAGGCGCGCCCCGTCCACCAAACGCCGGCCCAGCGTACCCGCCGCCTGAAAACCGGTGATCAGTACGGTCGACTCGCTGCGCGGCAGGTTTTCGCGCAGGTGGTACTTGATGCGTCCAGCATCGCACATGCCGCTCGCCGAAATGATGACGGCCCCATGACGCACGGCATTCAAGGCTTTGGAACGCTCGATATCGGCGACGAACTCGATATGCAGCCGATCCGGGTGTGCTGCCTGCCAGGCCAGGAGATCGCGGCTTTCGGCATCGAGCAGCTCGGGATGCGCCAGGGTGATGCGCGTGGCGAGATCGGCCATCGGCGAATCGACATAGATTTTCTGCGCACCCAGACGTTTCTGGCGGACCAGGCGGATGAGCATGCACAACAATTCCTGCGTCCGTCCTACCGCAAAGGCCGGAATGATCAGATTGCCGCCCGCCGCGTGCGTCCGGTCGAAGGCAGCAACGATTTCATCCTCGGTTTCCGCGATATTGCGATGCAGGCGATTGCCGTAGGTCGACTCGACCAGGAGCAGATCAGCCGTGCGCGGCGGACGGACGGGATCGTTCAGGACCAGCCGGTCCGGCATGCCAAGGTCCCCGGAAAACACCAGATGACGCTGCCGCTTGCCCTGCCCCACCGTCACCGACAACCAGGCCGAGCCGAGGATATGGCCGGCGTCGTTGAAACTCACCGTCACGTCGACGGCCACCTGCCGGGGCGTCGCATACGGGACCGGGGTCAGCAACTGCAGGGCTGCCTGTGCCTGCATCACCGAGTACAGCGGGGCAGCCACGCCTTGCGGCCCGCGACCGCGCCGATGGCGATGCCGTAACTGCCATTCGGCTTCCTTCTCCTGGATGTGCGCCGAATCGGGCAACAGCACGGAAAGCAGGTCGACCGTCGCCGGCGTGGCATAGATCGGACCGCGAAAGCCGAGCATGGCCAGGCGCGGCAGCAAGCCGCTGTGATCAATGTGCGCATGGGTGAGCAGGACGAAATCCAGTTCCCGGACATCGAACCCGAGCTCGAGGGCCGCCAGGTTCTTCCGGTAAGCCTCAGCGCCGCCCTGAAACATGCCGCAATCGACGAGAAAACGGGTGCTGCCGGTATCGACCAGCGTGCAGGAACCGGTCACTTCGCCTGCGGCACCGAGAAAGGTGATATTCATATTTTCAATCCTCCCTACTTGGCGTAGCATGAACCTCAGGACGGCGGAAATCAACGCCAGGACAACGGTTTCGCGACTTCATGGAATGCGATTCCACCTTCAGGAGGTAAGCCATGTTCAAGCATATTCTCGTCCCGACCGACGGCTCCGAGCTGTCGCGCGCCACGGCCAAGCGGGCCGTCTCCTTTGCCAAGGAAGCCGGGGCCCGTGTCACGGTCTTTTTTGCCAAGCCGGAATACCCGATCGCCTACTTTGGCGAAGGGGCGCTGATCGATCCGACCACGCCGGAAAAATTCGCCGAACTGGCCAACGAGCAAGCCGCCGAATACCTCGGGGAAGTCGAGCGCGAGTGCGAGGCACTGGGTGTGCCTTGCGCCACGACGTCGGCCACCAGCGACATTCCCTACGAAGCCATCATCGAAGCGGCCGAAAACGCCGGTTGCGACCTGATTTTCATGGCCTCCCACGGACGCCGCGGGATCAGCGGCCTGTTGCTGGGCAGCGAGACCAACAAGGTGCTCACCCACTCCAAGATTCCGGTCCTGGTTTATCGCTGAGCGCCCGCCGGGCGGCAGGCCGGCCAGGTGTCCGGCGCCGCACGGAGGACCAGCTCGGTCAGGAATGCGAAGGCCGCCGTCAGGTGGCCTTCGGCTTTTGGGCTGAGTCCCGCGCCCAGTTCGAACGCCGCCCCGCGAATGCACAGGACCCAGGCAGGGGGCACCGGCATCTCCGGCAAGCGGCTCAAAACATGCAAGACACCTTCCGGCGGCAGGGCATGCGTGCTGTGTGTCCGACGGTCAACCGGCCCGATCGGGTAAAAATCAAACGGAGGCACGTGCGCCGCCCCCACGCAACCGGCATCGACGAAGATGGCCGCAGCCCGCCCCTGCAGATCCAGCGCGTGCTCGATGTTGAGCTGAAAATCCTCGATCACCTCGATCCGTTCGCTCAGGTGCTGTGCTGCGATCCAGGCCTCCAAGCGGCGGGCACAGGCAGGGCCCAGGGCATCGTCGCCCCGGCTTGGATTGCCGATGCAGAACACCACGATCGGTGCGCTCATGCCGCGCCCCGCGCCAACTGCGCCACGCACGTGCCTTCGGCGTCGTACAGCTCGAGTTGCAGCGGCATTTTGCCCAGCGCATGCGTCGCACAGGAAAGACAGGGGTCAAAGGCGCGGATGGCCACTTCGATGTGATTGAGCAGCCCTTCGGTCAGCGTGTGGCCATTCAGTTCGCGCCGGGCCACCTCGCGGATGGCACGGTTCATCGCCTCGTTGTTGTGGGTCGTCGAGACGATCAGGTTGGCCATGCTCACCAGATCGTCGTCATCCACCTGATAGTGGTGGATCAGGGTCCCGCGCGGCGCCTCGATGATACCGATGCCCTCCCGCACACGATCCCCGCCCGTCATCCGCTCGTCACCGAGCAGCGCATCGTCGTGCAGCAGGTCCTTGATCGTCTCGGCGGCGTGCAGCATCTCGATCATGCGCGCCCAGTGATAGGCCAGCGGCGCATGCAGCAGGCGCCCGCCCGCATCATCGACAAAGGCGCGCCGCTCGCGCTCAGCCAGCGGCGTCGGGATGGCATCGCAGTTCTGAATACGCGCCAGCGGCCCCACCTTGTACCAGCCGTCCGCCGGCCCCAGCGCGCGCAGGAAGGGAAACTTCATGTAACTCCAGGGCTTCACTTCTTCCGCGATGAGTCCGGCGTAATCGGCATCCCGCACGCCCTCATGGCGGAGGGTGCCGTCGGCGTCCCGGACGCGCAGCGTGCCCTGGTAAAAATCGAGCGCTCCCGCCGGGCCGACCAGGGAGAACAGGGCGGACGGCACCGCACCAAACTGAGCGTAATAGGCGGCATCGGCCTGATGCAGACGCTGGATCAGATGCACGGCATCGCGCGCCCAGGCGACCACCTGATAGACCTCTTTGAGCAAGGCATCGCGCTCCTCCGGGGCCAGCGACTTGTTCATGCCGCCCGGTACCGCCCCCGTGCCATGCACCCGCTTGCCCGCCGTGCCCCGGATCACCTCCTGGCCGAATTTGCGCAGCAGGATGCCCTGGCGGGCGATCTCCGGATGCGCCTCGACCACGCCCACAATATTGCGGCGCGCCGCATCGCTGTCGAAACCGAAAAGCAGATCCGGCGAGGAAAGATGAAAAAAGTGCAGCGCATGCGACTGCAACATCTGGCCGTAATGCATCAGTCGCCGCAGTTTTTCCGCCGTGGGCGTGAGCCTGCGGGCGCCGACGATGACATCCATCGCCTTGGCGGCGGCAAGATGATGGGAGACCGGACAGATGCCGCACAGGCGCTGCACGATGACCGGTACCTCCCAATAGGGTCGCCCCCGGATGAATGCCTCGAAGCCGCGAAACTCGACAATATGCAGCCGGACCTGATGCACACGATCGTCCGCATCGAGCAGCAAGGTGACCTTGCCATGCCCTTCGACACGAGACACCGGGTCGATCGCCACCCGACGCAGACCGGCAGGCGTTTCGGCAGTTTCAAGCATGTCGTTCATCTGCGCCCTCCTTGCTGTCCCGATACCGCGGCCAGCGCGCCGTTTTTGCCGCCGTCCGACGGTCGACCGTCGGACGGGCCCCAAAATCACACGACCGGCGCTCAGTCATACTGCACCTGCCCTGCCGCCAGGCGCGGCGTCCGCCCGGCCAGCAGATCCGAAAGCACCGCCCAAAGCGTATCGGCGCTGGGCGGACAACCCGGAATCCAGTAATCGATGTGCACCACCTCATGCAGCGGATAGACGCGATCGAGCAGCAAGGGCAATTCGGGATCATTCGGGATCCGCCCATTCACCAGCCCCGGGGCGGTGTGATACACCGTTTCCAGCAGGATCGGCAGCGCCAGCTGATTGCGCTGCGCCGGCAAGCCCCCCGTGACGGCACAGGCCCCCACCGCCAGCAGCAGCTTGCAGCGGGCGCGGAAGGTGCGCAGCACATGAACGTTCTCGGCATTACAGACCGCCCCTTCAATGAGCCCGATGTCGCAATCCGGGTGCGGCACCTTGATGTCGGTGAGCGGCGAGCAGTCCAGCTCAACGTGCTCCAGCAGGTCGAGCAAGCGCGTGTCGATGTCGAGGAAGGACATGTGGCAGCCAAAGCACCCGGCCAGCGAGGTCGTGGCCAGGCGCAGTTTGCGTGTCCCAGGCGCGGCCGGCTTCATACGCCCTCCTCCCGATTCGCGGTTTTCAGGGGGCCTGCCACCTGCGCATGGCCGTCGTAAGTGCGCTCGCCGATCGGTACGGCAAAACCGCGTCGCTTGGGCAGGATCGCCCCCACCGGACAAATCCGGGCAGCCAGATCGTCGGCACTCAGATCGCTATCGACCAATCGCCCGGATGCGGCATTGACCACCAGATGCGTCCCGATGCCGCGCCCGCCAAGGGCAAAAACCGCCTTGCCATCGACCTCGCGGCTGGCACGGATGCACAGCGTGCACAGGATGCAGCGGTTCAGATCCAGCAGGATGTCCGGGTGCGAGGCATCGAGCGGGCGGGCCGGGAAAAACTGCGGGTAATGCGGCGAGGTCATGCCGAGATGGGCGGCGGTGGCCTGCAACTGGCAGTGCCCGCTCTGCTCGCAGCCGGGGCAGAAATGATTGCCTTCGACGAAGAGCATCTGGGTCAGATGCCGACGTTCGGCATTCAGCGCCTCGGTATCGCTCTCGACCCGCAAGCCGGGCATCGCGCGCAAGGTACAGGCCGCCGTATGCCGCCCCTCGACCCGCACCGTACAGAGCTTGCACCCGCCATAGGGCTTGAAATCGGGATGGTGGCAGAGGTGCGGGATGAACACGCCAGCCCGCGTGGCGGCGGAGAGTACCGTCTCCCCCTCGGCAAAGGGGATGGTCTGGCCATCGAGGATAAAGGTATGCGCCATGTCAGGTGGCCTCATCGGCGGCGGCAGAAAGATGCGCGCCAGGGTCATCGCGCCCGCTCATCTGGCGGGCGGCAGCCAGCGCCTGATCGAGATCGAAGGCCGGCACGAAGGTCGTGTGCTGCAGGCGTTGCAGGTACGCCGGCCGAAAATGGGCCAGGGTATCGAGCACCGGGTTGCAGGCCGTATGACCCAGGCCGCAGTGGCTGCTGCGCTGCAGGAGGCCATTTAGCTGTTCAATCTCCGCCAGATCGCATGGCGATCCGCCCCCCCGCTGTAGCTTGTCCATCCAGTCACGCAGCAAGCGGGTGCCCACCCGGCAAGGCGTGCAGAAGCCGCAGCTTTCGTGCTGGAAGAAATGTACGTAGTTGCGCGCGACCTCGAACATGTCGCGCCGCTGGTCGAAAATCGTGAAAGCCCCCGCCGTCGGGATATCCTCGAAGGCGAGACAACGGTCGAACGCGTCGGCCCCGATGCAGACGCCGGATGGCCCGCCGACCTGTACCGCCTGCGTCTCCTGCGCCCCGCAGGCTGCCAGCACCGCCCGCACGCTGACGCCGAAGGGAAACTCGTAGACACCCGGGCGGGCGCAATCGCCGGCGACCGAAAGCAGCTTCGTACCGGCCGAATGCGCTGTCCCGCGGTCGGCATACCAGGCGCCGCCCTGCACGGCAATCAAGGCTGCCGCGGCAAAGGTTTCCACGTTATTGACCACGGTCGGCTGATCGAGATAGCCGTTCGTCACCGGGAAGGGCGGGCGGTTACGCGGCGTCCCGCGCTTGCCTTCAAGCGACTCGATGAGGGCAGACTCCTCGCCGCAGACATAGGCGCCGGCCCCCAGGTGAATTTCGATGTCGAAATCCATCCCCGGCACGCCCAGGATATCCGGCCCCAGCAACCCGGCCTGACGCCGCTCGGCCAGCACCGACTCGAGCCCGGCCAAAAGAAAACGGTACTCGCCGCGCAGATAGATAAACCCGCGACGGGCGCCGATGGCGTACGCCGCCACGGTCATCCCCTCGATCACCAGATCGGGGCGCGTGGCCAGCAGCACCCGGTCCTTGAAGGTACCGGGTTCGCCCTCATCGGCATTGCACACCACGCAGCGTGTCTGCCCCGCCGGCAAGGGCGCATGACGGCAGGCCTCCCATTTGAGGCCGGTCATGAAACCGGCGCCCCCCCGGCCGCGCAGGTTGGCCCGCTTGATTTCATCGAGCAGCGCATCCGGCCCGGCCAAGCCGCCCGGCAAACCCTCCCGCCAGGAACGCAGATTGGCCGCCGCCAGGCCGTCCTGCGGCACTCGTTCGCGTACCGCGCGCAGCGCATCGCCCGGCGCGAAGGGGGTCTCCAACAGGCGATCGCGCCGCCAGACCGGATGCTCCACGGCAAACAACTCGGCCGGCCAGGCATCGAGCGGCACACGCTCGCGCACCAGGTCGGCAATCTGGTCGATACGTCCGACGGTCAACCGGCCAATCGGGCGCAAATTGACCAGCAAGGCCGGCCCCTGGTCGCACAAGCCGGTGCAGGAGGTGCGGTCAATGCTGACCAGTCCATCTTCCGAGACTTTGCCGGCCTCCACCCAGAGGCTCGCACACAGACGCTGCATGAGGGCTTCGCTGCCCTGCATGCGGTCAGTGATGTTGTCGGAAAAGAGAATCCGGTAGCGGCCGACCGGCTGCAGATGGAAGAAGGCATAAAAGCCGGCCACGCCCTCGACCTGCGCGAGCGGCAGCCTCAGGCCGGCAGCCACGGCGGCACGTACGGCAGGCGGCAACCAGCCGACTGCTTCCTGACAGTGATGGAGAATCTGCACCAGGCGGGTCGGATCGTGCCCCTGCGCCGCCAGAATCCCGCCCACCACGCGCCCCTGCTCGCTTTCATCCATCTCCCGCCCCCGGAAACTGATGCTCACAAGGCGAGCCTAGCATCCGCAGCGGCGAAACTTTTGCGTCAGATCAAGCCGGATGCAGCCCGCTCCCCCGCCGTGGGATCGGTACTCAGGGGGCCTGGCAGCGCCCCTGACCGGGCTCGATCCGGCACCAGATCTTGCCGGTCCGCTGATCGACGAACTCGAGGGCAGTCAACGCGCCCACGAAGTAGCGCTTTTTCAAGGTGAAATCGTCCGGATGCGCATGCGTGGCCTTCCAGAAGGTGGTGCTTTCGCTGAGCACGGGCGGCGCCAGACGCAAATGCGCGCGCAGGCTCAGGTGGGCACTGCTGCCGGCCGGCAGCTCGGCGACGAAACCGGCGTCGTCATCGACCTGGCGCGGATAGAAGGCGTAGAGATTGTCGAAGGCGAGGAAATAATCGTAGCGCCAGCGCACATGTGTCAGCTGCGGGCTGCCGATCTTGTCTTCCTGCGCGTATTCGCCGCGCTCCACCCATTCAGACTGCACGGGCAGGAATTTGAAGCGGTAATAGTCGTCGACCGCCGGATTGGCATTCGGCTGCCAGCTCCAGCCTTCGGCAATCTGATTGAATGCCATGCGGTAGCGGAATACTTCGCGCCCGTTCCCGAGGTCGGTGACCCGCTCCTCCGCGTCTGGCGGCCCCAGATCGACGGCCAGTGCGATGCTACGCCCAGGCAGACCGCTCTCACCCGCAGCGAGTTGCGCGGACAGCCCGGCATATTGCTGGGCGGGACGCTCCTGAGCCGAGGCGGCGGATAAAAAAGTGGCGGCCGCAGCCGCCAGGAAGAGATGATGATGTCTGAGGTGGAACATTCGCCTTTGTCCGCTTCCCTGAGTGAAAGCGGACATCACGGAGAATGCGCCGACCATCTGGCTTAACCCATGATTTACATCAACAATTTCAACGCCCGCACCACGGCGGCGAATGATTCCATGGCGAAGGCTCCGGGCGCTGATAGGTGCTGCGCACGATACCGGTTGTCCCATCGAACAAGACGCCAAACCGTGCCAGCTTGCTCCAGTCGTCACAAATACGCCATTCCCAGACCAACTCGTCACGCGCCTTGAAATACGTGGTCCAGGGCGGAAACGGCGGCCCGATCAGCCGCAACACCGCCTCCTGTCCGTCGACACCCGGCCGGATACGCGCGAAATGCGCACTCGTCAGTACATTCTCGAGACGCAGGACTCGTCCATCCTGCCCCAGGTGCACCATATAGGTATGCACCCCGGCCGGACCACGCGGATAGGCCCATTGCTGCCCGGCCTCATCCTGCCAGGTCAGGCTGGGTACGCCCATCACTGCCCGCACCTCGTCCTGCGTAGACACCCCCGGTTTCAAGGGATAACCATCATAGGCCGCACAGGCCGACAGGCAGAGCGCCACACCCGATAGGACCGTAGAACGCCAATTCACCCCACACCTCCTGTTTTCCGCCAGCGGACCAACCTGTGGTCAACCACATCCCCGGCCAGCATTTGCGTCAGGTCAACATTACGTAACATGCAGCGTGCCAGAATGCTGTTGCACTACAGCAAAAAACAAAGCGAACGCACAGCCGGCAAAGCCTCAACGACTGCTGCATCGCACACTCATCGCTACTGTCTGAAAGAAGAACGCATGACTACCAATGCTACCCCAACCCTCCCGCTGGCCGGCAAGAAAGGCTTGATCACCGGCGTTGCCAACGACAAGTCGATTGCCTTTGCCGTGGCCAAGGCCATTGTCGAACTGGGCGGCGAAATCGCCCTGACCTACCAGAACGAGAAAACCGCCAAATACACCCAGCCGCTTGCCGAATCCATCGGTGCCAAGCTGTTCCTGAAGCTGGATGTGGCCGAGCCGGGCTCGCTGGAAAACGTCATCGCCCAATGCGGCGAGGCCTTCGGTGAAATCGACTTTGCCATTCACTCGATGGCCTTCTGCAATGCCGACGACCTGCACGGCCGCGTCATCGACGCCACCGAAGAAGGCTTCGATGCCGCGATGAACATTTCCTGCCACAGCTTCCTGCGCATGGCCAAGGCGCTGGAGCCGCTGATGAGCCATGGCGGCTCGCTGATCACCATGTCCTACCTCGGCGCCGAACGCGTCGTCCGTAACTACGGCGTGATGGGCATCATCAAGGCCGCGCTGGAGTCTGCCGTCCGGTACATGGCCTACGACCTCGGCCCCAAAGGCATCCGCGTGTTCGCCGTTTCGCCCGGCCCGATCATGACGCGCGCCGCCTCCGGCATCGCCAACTTCAACCAGTTGCTGGAAGCCGATGCCGCCAAGGCACCGCTGGGCCGTACCGTGACCATCGAGGAAGTCGGCGCCCTGACCGCCTTCCTGTGCACGCAAGGCTCCTCGGGCATGACCGGCCAGACCATCTACGTCGACGGCGGCGCCCACATCGTTGCCTGATTCGAACGGGGCCCCGCCGCCGGGCAGGGCCCCGCTTTTCCAGCAGAAGGAGGACACCCCCATGGACACCCTCGGTCCCGGCATCATTGCCGATCCGGTCCCGGATCACCCCCTGCTCAACGGCCGCGCCGAACTCGGGCGTGGCGAGAACACCATCGTCCTGGCGGGCGATACGGTCGACGGCCAGGAACGCGTTTTCAAACTCCTCTCTTCCCCCACCGACTACGCCTATTACACGGCGGAGGATCGCCCGACCGGGCGTCACTTTCCGGTGGTCTTTGCCGACCACGGCACGGTGGGACGATCGAGCCGAGGCTTTCCCTTCCATATCGTCGAAGTGGAACGTCTCTATCCGCTGCCCGGCCAGGGCGAGGCCGCCGAGGTGGCGACCAAGATCTCGACCTCGTATTTCGATGCCTGCATGATCTGGCGCGACCTGGCACAGGACATGGGACGCATCGCCCTGCATCACCTTTGCGTGACCCCCATGGGCTGGGCGGATACCGTCCAGCAGTCCCTGAAGGCCCTGGAGGATTTTTCGACCGACTACGGTGCGCTGCCCGACCTGATCAAGGCGGACAATCTGATGATGCGCAAGGACGGCACCCTCGTCTTCTCCGACCCGGTCTTCATGGAATAACAATGAGCATCTCCGAAGTGCACTTCACCTCGCGCCAACTGGCCGAGTCGCTGGCCGGATCGCCCTACATGGCCGTCATTTCGATCACCGATCCGGGAACACCCGAGGCGCGTCTTGACCCGCTGTTCAAGCACGTCCTTCGTCTGTCCTTTTACGACGCGCTGCCGGCGGATGAATTCATGCCCGCCCCGCCCGGCCTCTTCGATCATGAAATGGCGCGCCAGATCAGCCAGTTCGTCACCGACCTGATGGCGGCCCCTTTTGCCCTGTCCGTGATGGTGCATTGCGAATACGGCATCAGCCGCTCGGCGGCCGTCGCACTCTTTGTCGAAGCGCTCTCCGGCGCCCCGCTGACGGCCCGGGAATTCACGTACGAAGCCAATCTGTGGGTACTGGAACGCCTGCAGCAGTTGCACCCGGACCTCGACATCGACGTCCCGCCGCGCGAATTCGCCCATGACCGGCGGCATATGGTACGCGCCTGATATTGAAGGAGTATTCCCATGACGGAAGGCCACACCCGACACCTCGTCAACCGCACCTACGATGAAATCAAGGTCGGCGACAGCGCCGCACTGACTCGCACCCTGATGCCGGAAGATGTCCGCCTCTTTGCCGTGCTGACCGGCGATCTCAATCCCGCCACGCAGGACGAAGGCAATTCGACCACCGGCATGTTCCGGGAGATGGTCGCGCACGGCATGTGGAGCGGTTCGCTCGTCTCCACCCTGCTCGGAACGCAATTTCCCGGCCCGGGAACGCAACTGATCGATCAGCGCCTGCACTTTGCCCGCCCGGTCAATATCGGGGACACGATCACGATCACCCTGACCGCACGCCAGAAATTCGACCATAACCGGCATGTGCTGCTCGACTGCAGTTGCGTCAATCAGGAAGGCCTGGTTGTGGTGCATGGCACAGTCGAAGTCCAGGCGCCGACAGAAAAGATCGCGCGTATCGAAACAGCGGCCCGCCCCGAAATCCGCATCGATGACAAGCACGCCCGCTACACGCAGATGCTGGAACGCGTCAAAGGCCTGGAGCCGATTCCCACGGCAGTGGCCCACCCCTGTGACTGCGAATCGCTGAAAGGCCCCGTCATGGCCTTCCAGGCCGGGATCATCGAGCCCATTCTGGTCGGCCCGGAAGCCAAAATCCGGTCGGTGGCGGAAGAGCATGGCATTGACCTGTACGGCATCCGCATCGTGCATGCCGCGCACAGCCACGACGCGGCCGCGCTCGCCGTCTCGCTGGTCCGTACCGGTGACGCAGAAGCCCTGATGAAGGGCAGCCTGCACACCGACGAACTGATGAGCGAAGTGGTCTCGCGTGCCAACGGCCTGCGCACCAATCGCCGGATCAGCCACGTGTTCCTGATGGACGTCCCGACCTATCACCGCCCGCTTCTGATCACCGATGCCGCGATCAATATCGCGCCCTCGCTGGAAGACAAGGTCGATATCATTCAAAACGCCATCGATCTGGCCCACGTGATCGGGATTCCCGAACCCAAAGTGGCGATTTTGTCCGCCGTCGAGACGGTCAACCCGAAAATCCAGTCCACTTTGGACGCAGCCGCCCTTTGCAAGATGGCGGATCGCGGCCAGATCAAAGGCGGCATCCTGGACGGCCCGCTCGCCTTCGACAACGCGGTTTCCATCGTGGCTGCCAAAACCAAGGGCATCCATTCCGCTGTAGCCGGCCATGCCGAGATCCTCGTGGTGCCGGATCTCGAGTCCGGCAACATGGTGGCCAAACAGCTCGAATACCTCGCCAACGCGCTGACCGCCGGCATCGTGCTCGGCACGCGCGTTCCGATTGTCCTGACCAGTCGCGCCGATACGGCAGAAACACGCACTGCCTCCTGCGTCATCGCCGCCCTGGTCGCCCACGCCAAACGCAACTCTGGAAATACCTAAGATGAAAGAAGCCATCCTGACGATCAATGCCGGATCGTCCTCCATCAAATTTGCCCTTTTCCCGCTCACTCAGCCGATCTCTCCCGATGCGGAAGTCGCCGGACAAATCGACGGCATCGGCACCAGCGCGACGCGCATGGTGGCCAAGGACCGTGCCGGCGAAAAAATCGCCGACCAGACACTGGCCGGGGAAAAAGTCAGCCACGATCAGGCCTTCGACGCGCTGCTGCAATGGTTCCAGGCCACCCAGAGCAGCTGGCGTATCGTCGCCGTCGGACATCGTGTCGTACATGGCGGCGAGCGCTACTCGCAACCGACCGTGATCGACGCCACCGTGCTCGGTCACCTGGAGAGCTTCATCCCGCTCGCCCCGCTGCACGAGCCGCACAACGTGGCCGGTATCCGCGCCCTGCAGAAACTCCTGCCCGACGTACCGCAAGTCGCCTGCTTCGATACCGCCTTCCATCGCAGCCAGCCGGATGTAGCCCAGGTTTTCGGCCTACCGCGTGCGTTGACCGCCGAAGGCATCAAACGCTACGGCTTCCATGGCCTGTCCTACGAATTCATCGCCCGCGCCCTACCGGAACACTCCCACCGGGCCAGCGGGCGGGTGGTCGTCGCTCACCTGGGTAACGGTGCGAGCATGGCGGCCATGGTCAATCGCAAGTGCGTCGCCACCACCCTCGGTTTTTCGACCATCGACGGCCTGCTCATGGGCACGCGCTGCGGCAATCTGGACCCGGGCGTCGTGCTGCACCTGATGGATACCAAGGGCTATTCGGTCAAGGACATGACGCGCATCCTGTACAAGGAGTCCGGCCTCCTCGGCGTCTCCGGCATCAGCCAGGACATGCGCACCCTGCTTGCCAGCGACAAGCCGGAAGCCCACGAGGCGGTCGAGCTGTTCTGCTACCGCATCGTGCGCGAGCTTGGTTCGCTCGTCGCTGCGGCAGGCGGCATTGACGCACTGGTGTTCACCGGCGGCATCGGCGAACACGCAGCGGAAGTCCGCCGCCGCGTCTGTCTGCAATGTGAATGGCTGGGCATCCGCCTCAATCCGGAAGCCAATGCACGCCACGACAACGTGATCAGCGCCGGCAACAGCAGCGTCGACGTGCTGGTCATTCCGACCAACGAAGAGTGGATGATGGCCCACCACGCACAGACCCTGCTCGCGCTTTAACAAAATATTTTTTCTTCATAAGCCCCGGGAGAAAAATCGCCCGGGGCTTTGTTTTTTCGGGCTTTCCCGGACGGCATAACCCCCTCGACCAAGCCGACGCACAACACCCCGTATCTAGTCAACGGATTGCAACCAACCACTACATCTAGTAGATTCTCGGCATTCCAATACTAATCGAGAGGAGCCCACGCATGACCAAGGTCGCAGAGCAGCTTTCGCTCACTGATATTCCCGCACCGCCCGAATTTGCCCCCCTGCCGGAACAGGAAATCTCCGCAGAAGTCCTGGTTGAAAAGTACGCCAAGGGCAAGGAAACCAACGTTCACGACGTGCGTAAGCGCGTTGCCTGGGCGCTCGCTCAAGTCGAGCAGGATGCCGACCGCGCCCAATGGGAAGCCAAGTTCCTGTGGGCCCAGGAAAACGGCTTCATCCCGGCCGGCCGGATCAACTCCGCCGCAGGGACCGATCTGCAAGCCACGCTGATCAACTGCTTCGTGCAGCCGGTCGGTGACTCCATCGTCGAAAACGTTGATGGCCGTCCCGGCATCTACACCGCCCTCGCCCAAGCTGCCGAGACCATGCGTCGCGGCGGCGGCGTCGGCTACGATTTCTCGTCGATCCGCCCGCAGGGCGCCCGCGTCAAGGGTACCCAGTCGCGCGCCTCCGGCCCGGTCTCCTACATGCGTGTCTTCGACCGCTCCTGCGAAACCGTCGAATCCGCCGGTGCCCGCCGCGGCGCCCAGATGGGCGTGTTGCGCTGCGACCATCCGGATATCGAGGAATTCATCCACGCCAAGGACCATGGCGACCTGACCAACTTCAACATCTCGATCGGCGTCACGGATGGCTTCATGGAAGCCGTGGATGCGGATGGCGATGTCGAACTGATCCATCGCGCCGAGCCGAATGCCGACATGAAGCTGGGCGGCGCCTACCAGCGCGAAGACGGCCTGTGGGTGTACCGCAAGGTGCGCGCCCGCGATCTGTGGGATCAGGTCATGAAGTCCACCTATGACCATGCAGAACCGGGCATCCTGTTCCTGGATCGCATGAACAAGGACAACAACCTCAATTACTGCGAAGTCATCGAGGCGACCAACCCTTGCGCCGAACAGCCGCTGCCGCCGTATGGCTGCTGCTGCCTGGGTTCGATCAACCTGACCCTGTTCGTCCGCGACGCCTTCTCCGACAAGGCCAGCTTCGACTTCGACGGTTTCGCGGAAGTCGTCCGCGTGTCGACCCGCATGCTGGACAACGTGCTGGACGCGACCCACTGGCCGCTCGAGCGCCAGGCTCAGGAAGCCGCCAACAAGCGTCGTGTCGGCCTCGGCTTTACCGGTCTGGGCGACACCCTGGCCATGCTGCGCCTGCGTTACGACAAGCCGGAAGCCCGTGCCCTGGCCAGCCGCATCAGCGAGTTCATGCGCGACACCGCCTACCTGGCCTCGGTCGAACTGGCCAAGGAGCGTGGCGCCTTCCCGCTGTTCAACGCCGAGCTCTACCTGTCCGGCGGCAACTTCGCCTCCCGCCTGCCCAACGACGTCAAGAACGAGATCCGCAAGCACGGCCTGCGTAACTCCCACCTGCTGTCGATCGCGCCGACCGGCACCATCTCGCTGGCCTTCGCCGACAACGCTTCGAACGGTATCGAACCGCCCTTCTCCTGGACCTACAACCGCAAGAAGCGCATGCCGGATGGCACGCTGAAGGAATACGCGGTCGAAGACTACGCATGGCGCCTTTACAAGCACCAGGGTGGCGATGTCAGCAAGCTCCCGGACTACTTCGTGACCGCTCTGGAAATTTCCGCCAAGGCCCACGCCGACATGGTTGCAGCCGTCGCGCCGTACGTGGACACCTCAATCTCCAAAACGGTGAACGTCCCGGCGGATTACCCGTACGAAGACTTCCAGGACCTCTACATGCAAGCCTGGAAGGCCGGCCTCAAGGGCCTCGCCACCTACCGCCCGAACAGCGTGCTGGGCTCCGTGCTCTCCGTCGAGCCGGCCAAGACCGAAGCGGCGCCGGCTGCGGATGCAAAGGCCCCGCAGGATTTCGTCAGCGATGCCAACCGTCGCCTCTCGATCAAGAACCTGCCGGCCCCGGTGCTGGCCAGCCTGCGCTGGCCGGGCCGTCCGAGCCTGCCGGAAGGCAATCTGTGCTGGACCTACATGGTCGACTCGCCGATTGGTCGTTTTGCCCTGTTTGTCGGTCACGTTGAGCCGGAAGGCCGTGCCTGGCCGTTCGAAGTCTGGGCCAATGGTCCGGCCGAACCGCGTGGCCTGGGCGCCGTCGCCAAGACGCTGTCCATGGACATGCGCGCCAATGACCACGGCTGGCTGGAAATGAAGCTGGATGCCCTGGCCAAGACGCCGGGCGATGCCTTCGAAATGCCGATGCCCCCGCACGGCGAGCGCAAGCGCATGCCTTCCGTCGTCTCTGCCATGGCTCAGGTGATCCGCTGGCGCGTCGAACAACTGGGCGCACTCGGCCACGACGGCCCGACCCCGGTCAAGGATGCCCTGTTCAGCGCCAAGGAACCGAAGACCGGTACCGACGGCACGCTCTCCTGGACGGTAGACGTGAGCAACCCCTCGACCGGCGAAGACTTCGTCCTCGGCCTGAAGGAAATCACCCTGCCGGATGGCAGCTCCCGCCCCTACTCCATGTGGCTCTCCGGGAACTACCCGCGCGCCCTGGACGGTCTCTCCAAGCTCCTGTCGCTGGACATGCGCGTCCTCGACCCGGCCTGGATTGGCATGAAGCTGCGCAAACTGCTGGACTACTCCGAACCGCTGGGCGATTTCATGGCCTTCGTGCCGGGTTCGCGCAAGCAGCAGACCTACCCGTCGACCGTGGCCTACATTGCCCAACTCATCATCCATCGCTATGCCATGCTCGGCATCCTGGATGAAACCGGCTTCCCGCTGCAGCAGATGGGCATTCTGGAAGCGCCGGAAGACACCATCAGCAACAAGGTGCTGCCGACCCAGGGCAAGCTGTGCAACGAGTGCGGCAACCACACCATGATCCGCAAGGATGGCTGCGACTTCTGCACCGCCTGCGGTGCGGTCGGGACCTGCGGCTAATCGCAGCAGCCTGAAACAAAAACCCCGCATGCTGCATGCGGGGTTTTTTTACGCCCTCAGTACGGCCAGGGCATTTTGCACAGTTTCCGACGGTCGACCGTCGGAAACAGCTTATTTCTGCAGGCTGGGATGATTCAGCCAGTAGAGCGCCGTAATCGTCTTGGCATCCGTGATCTCACCGGACCAGACGGCCTCCTGCGCTGCGGCGGGCGCCAATTCGACCAGCTCCAGAAACTCATTGTGATCGAGGGCCTGCGCCCCGTGATCCACAAGATCAAAGGCTGCGAAAATCTCGATGCGCTCATTCGAGTAACCGATACACGGGTGCATCACCCCGAGATATTGCCAACGACCTGCGGTATGCCCCGTTTCCTCAAGCAACTCCCGCTTTGCGGTCTCGAGGATGTCTTCACCCGGATCGATTTTCCCGGCGGGCAGCTCAAGAAACACACGGCCCAGCGGATAGCGGAACTGGCGCTCGAAAATCAGCTTGCCGTTGGGCAGAAACGCCAACACCACCACCGCGCCCGGATGGGTCACGTACTCCCGGAGCGAACTGGCACCGTTGGGCAAGCGCACCTGGTCCCGGCTGACATGGAGCAAAACCCCGTCGAAGACCACTTCCGTATCGAGCTGGGTTTCAATCAAATGGGCATCGTCTTTCATGAACAGGCTTTCCAGAATAAAAAAACGCCCCGTGGATCAGACGGGGCGTTTGGCTGGATCTGAAGATCCGGCGAATCAGAGCGAGCGCAACAGCGCGTAGGCGCAGAGCGACATCAGCACTTGCGGCATCAGGCCGAAAGCCGCCACGGCAATCCCGTTCAGGGAAACCAGCCACTTGATATCGGCTGGTGCCTGGATCGGGGTGTCATCAGCCGGTGCATCGAAGTACATCAGCTTGACCACGCGCAGGTAGTAGAACGCGCCGATCAGGGAGAAGATCACGGCCACGATGGCCAACCAGGTATACCCCGCAGCCATGACAGCCTGCAGGACGGAGAACTTGGCGAAGAAGCCCACGAAGAACGGCACACCGGCCATCGAGAACATCAGCATGAGCATGATGCCGGCAAACCACGGGCTACGCTTGTTCAGACCCTTGTAATCATCCAGATTGTCGGCTTCGAAGCCGGCGCGGGACATCATCAGGATCATGCCGAAGGTGCCGGAGCTCATGAGCACGTAAGAGATCACGTAGAACATGGAGGAGCTGTAGGCATTCAGGGCGTAACGGGCATCCCCGCTGACCACGCCGGTCACGATACCGAGCAGCATGAAGCCCATGTGGGAGATGGCCGAGTAGGCCAGCATGCGCTTCAGGTTGGTCTGCGCAATGGCGGCCAGGTTACCAATGGCCATCGAGAGCACGGACAGGATGATCAGCATCTGCTGCCAGTCCTGCGCCATGGTGATCAGACCGTTCACCAGCAACCGCATGACGATGGCGAAGGCCGCCAGCTTCGGTGCGGAACCGATGAACAGGGTCACCGAGGTCGGCGCACCGTGATAAACGTCCGGAATCCACATGTGGAACGGCACGACACCCAGCTTGAAGGCCAGACCGGCAACCAGGAAGACCAGGCCGAAGACCAGGACCGTCTGGTTGACGCCGCCGCCGTACAGGCGCTCGGCAACACCGGTGATTTCCAGGGTACCCGTCGCGCCATAGATCATCGACATGCCATAGAGCAGCAGACCGGAGGCCAGGGCACCGAGGACGAAGTACTTCATGGCGGCTTCGGTCGACACCACGGAATCGCGGTTCATCGCCACCATCGCGTACAGCGACAGGGAGAGCAGTTCGAGACCGATGTAGATGGTCAGGAAGTGGTTGGCCGAGATCATGACCATCATGCCCAGGGTCGCGAACAGCGCGAGCACGTAGTACTCACCCTTGTTCATGGCCGGGCGGTCAATGATGTAACCGCGCGAGTAGAACATGACCACGAAGACCGTCATGTACAGGAAGAGCTTCAGCAAGTCGGACATCAGGTCATCGACGAACATGTTGCTGAAGGTGTAGGTGATTTCACCGGTACTGGTCGCAAACTGCAGGAAGACACAGCCGACCAGGGTCAGCTGGGTCAACACGAAGGTCAGCGTACGGCGGCTGTCCTTCACGAACAGGTCCGCAACCAGGATCACCAGGGCCATGGCCGTGATGAACAGTTCCGGCGCGGCGGGCAGTAGGTCGGGAACAACGAAATTATCGAACATGTTGTCTACCGTTTATTGAATCTTGCTGATGGCCACATGACGCAGCAGGTCGTTGACCGAGGCGTGCATGACTTCGGTGAAAGGCTGCGGATAAACACCCATCCACAGCGTGCAGATTGCCAGCACGGCGAGAATCAGGAATTCACGCTTGTTGACGTCGGTAAGTTCGGCAACGTGGTCATTGGCCACTTCACCGAAGATCACGCGCTTGTACATCCACAGGGAGTAAGCCGCACCCATGATCATGGACGACGCTGCTGCAAAGGCAACCCAGAAGTTCAGTTTGACCGCACCCAGAATCACCATGAATTCACCCACAAACCCGGAGGTCGCAGGCAAACCGGCGTTGGCCATCGTAAACAGCATGAACAGAGCGGCGAACTTCGGCATGGTATTGACCACACCGCCGTAGTCGGCAATCTGGCGGCTATGCACGCGGTCATACATGACGCCGATACAGAAGAACATGGCACCGGAGACAAAACCGTGGGAGATCATCTGAACCAGCGCACCTTCGATACCCATCGGGCTGAACATGAAGAAGCCCAGGGTCACGAAACCCATGTGTGCAATGGAGGAGTAGGCCACCAGTTTCTTCATGTCGGCCTGAACCAAGGCCACGAAGCCGATATAGACCACCGCGATCAAGGACAGTGCGATGACGAGGCCGGCCAGTTCGTGCGAGGCATCCGGTGCAATCGGCAGCGAGAAACGCAGGAAACCGTAGGCACCCAGCTTCAGACCAATCGCAGCCAGCACGATGGAACCGCCCGTCGGCGCTTCAACGTGTGCGTCAGGCAGCCAGGTGTGCACCGGGAACATCGGCACCTTGACCGCAAACGCGATCAGGAAAGCGAGGAAGAGCCAGATCTGTGCATTGAGCGCGATCGGCAGCTTGTGCCATTCAAGGATCGAGAAGCTGCCACCGGACTGAATGAACAGGTAGAGCAAGGCGACCAGGAAGAGCAGCGAGCCGAACAGGGTGTAGAGGAAGAACTTGAAAGCAGCATAAACGCGGTTCGGGCCACCCCACACACCAATAATCAGGTAGAGCGGAATCAGCGAGGCCTCGAAGTAGACGTAAAAGAGCACGCCATCGAGCGAGGTGAAGATGCCGTTCATCAGCCCGGACATGATCAGGAAGGCTGCGTTGTATTGAGCAACCTTGTTCTCGATCACTTCCCAACCAGCGGCAACGACGATCACGGTAATGAAGCTGTTCAAGACAACGAACAGCATCGAGATGCCGTCAACACCGAGGTGGTAATTGATATTGAAACGCGGAATCCAGTTACGCAATTCCACAAATTGCATGCCGCCGTTGGCCGGATCGAAACCGAACCAGAGCGGCAACGCAACAACGAGTCCAGCCAGCGCGCCCACCAGGGCAAGCATGCGGGCCAACGGCGCATTCCGGTCCCCTCCGGTGGCCAGCACAACAAGGCCGGCCACGATGGGAGTCCAGATGGCGAGAGATAGCAGCGGGTAAGTCGACATGTTAATCCTTGCTCTTCTGCGAACTATTCACGCTATGCGCGGTTGATCCACAGGGTCATCAGCACAAACAAGCCGATGATCATGGTGAAAGCGTAGTGATAAACGTAACCGGTCTGGAAGTAGCGGGTTACCGCTGCGATCCAGCCAACGAGTTTGGCCGAGCCATTGACGATCAAGCCATCAATGATGGCGACGTCACCGCCGCGCCAGAACACCTTGCCCAGCAAACGCGCACCGCCAGCGAAGACGACTTCGTTGATCTTGTCGAAGTAGTACTTGTTTTCGAACAGGGTGTTAATCGCCGAGAACTTGCGCTGGATAGCCGCCGGAATATCCGGGCGCTTCATGTAGAAGAACCAGGACAGGACAACCCCAGAGAGCGCGAGGAAGAACGGCAACGTGGTCAGTGCATGAACGCCCATCGCAGCAGCACCATGGAAATGCTCAGCGAGGTGAGCCATGGCCGGGTGTGCAGCGCTATCGACGTGGATCACGCCCTTGAAGTAATCACCGAACAGCATCGGCTCAATGGCGATGTAACCAATCGCAACCGACGGAATGGCCAGCAGAACCAGCGGCAACCAGACAACCCAGGGGGTTTCGTGCGGCTTCTCACCCGGGCCAAGACCGTGATGATGACCGTGGTCGTCATCATGATGATCATCATGCGCGTGATGGCCATCCTTGCCGAAACGCTCTTCGCCGTGGAAAACGAGGAAGTACATGCGGAAGGAGTAGAAGGCAGTGACGAAAACACCGGCCATGACCGCGAAGTAGGCAAAGCCGGCACCCGGGATATGCGACAGGGCAACCGCCTCGATGATCGAGTCCTTGGAGTAGAAGCCGGACAGGAAAGGCGTGCCGATCAGGGCCAGGGAGCCGACCAGGGAGGTGATCCAGGTGATCGGCATGTACTTGCGCAGACCACCCATGTTACGGATGTCCTGATCGTGGTGCATCCCGATGATCACGGAACCCGCCGCAAGGAACAGCAATGCCTTGAAGAAGGCGTGCGTCATCAGGTGGAAGATGGCGACCGAGTAGGCGGACGCACCCAGCGCCACCGTCATGTAGCCCAACTGAGAGAGGGTGGAGTAGGCAACCACGCGCTTGATGTCGTTCTGGATGATGCCCAGGAAACCCATGAACAGCGCGGTAATCGAACCAATCACGATCACGAAGGAGAGTGCCGTCGTGGACAGCTCGAACAGCGGGGACATCCGGGAGACCATGAAGATACCCGCGGTAACCATGGTGGCCGCGTGAATCAGGGCAGAAATCGGCGTCGGGCCTTCCATGGAGTCCGGCAGCCAGACATGCAGCGGCACTTGAGCCGATTTACCCATGGCACCGATGAACAGGCAGATGCAGGTCACGGTCATCAGCGACCACTCGGCGGCACCCCAGATATTGATCGTGGTGGCGGCAAAGTCATTGGCCTTGGCAAAGACCTCAACGTAATTCAGCGTACCAAAGTGCGCGAGGATCAGACCGATACCGAGAATGAAGCCGAAGTCGCCGACACGGTTAACCAGAAAGGCCTTCATGTTGGCAAAAATGGCCGTCGGACGGGTGTACCAGAAACCGATCAGCAGGTAGGAGACCAAGCCAACCGCTTCCCAACCGAAGAAGAGCTGCATGAAGTTGTTGCTCATCACCAGCATCAGCATGGAGAAGGTGAACAACGAAATGTAGCTGAAGAAGCGGTTGTAACCCGGATCATCGTGCATGTAGCCGATGGTATAGAGGTGCACCATCAGCGAGACGAAGGTCACGACAATCATCATGGTCGTCGTCAGCGTATCGATCATGAAGCCGACTTCGAACTTGTAATCACCGCTGGTCAGCCAGGTATAGACCGGGCCGTTAAAGGTATTGCCCGCCTGAACATCCTTGAAGATCAGGATCGAGGCAATGAAGGCCACCGCGACACCGGCGATGGTGGCCGTGTGGGCCAGCCAGCGCGGAATGACGCGGCAGAACAGACCGGCGATCATCGCGCCGACGAGCGGCGCGAGCGGGACGAGCAAGTAGAGTTTCTGCATTTCCATGATTAACCCTTCAGGCTGTCCAGATCATCCACGTGGATGCTATTGAGGTTGCGGAACAGCACGATCAGAATCGCCAGACCGATCGCGGACTCAGCCGCTGCAACGGTCAGGATGAAGAAGACGAAAATCTGGCCCGAGAGGTCCTGAAGATAGTGGGAAAACGCCACAAAATTCATGTTGACCGCAAGCAGCATCAATTCGATTGCCATCAGCAGAACCAGCAGATTCTTGCGGTTCAGGAAGATGCCGACGATGCTGATCGCGAACAGAATCGCGCCCAGAATCAGGAAGTGTGAAAGTGTCAGAGTAAGCATTGGCCCCCCGGGGTTCAGTCTTTTTCAACCGGCATCTGCAGGACGCGGACGCGATCCTTCGCCTTGACGAAGACCTGCTGATTCGGGTTGGTGTACTTGGTCTTCTTCGGACCACGGTAGGTCAGAACGATGGCTGCGATCATGCCGACGAGCAGGATGATGGAGGCCAGTTCAAACGGATAGACGTACTCGCTGAACATCAGCGCGCCGATGCTCTTGGTGTTGGAAACCCCTGCCGGCACCATGGCGTCAGCAGCCGGCACCTGGAAGTACTTGCTGCCCAGCACGAGGCCCATTTCCAGGACCATGAGCAGCCCAAGCACGGCACCCAGCGGCAGATAATTCCAGAATCCCTGGCGAATCCGATCCATGTTGATGTCCAGCATCATCACGACGAACAGGAACAAGACCATCACCGCGCCGACATAGACCAGAATGATCGCAATCGCGAGAAACTCGGCCTGCAGCAATGCCCAGACACCACCGCAGGTGAAGAAGGCCAGAATCAGGTGCAGTGCAGCATGCACCGGGTTCCGGGCCGTGATCACGCGCAAGCTGGCAAAGACCAGGATGGCGGAAAGGAAGAAAAATACGAAGCTTTGGAAGTCCATCGCAGGCACCTGTTAGCGGTAAGGCGCGTCGAGCGCGCGGTCCTCGGCGATCTGCGCTTCGTAACGATCACCATTCGCCAGCAGCATCTGCTTGGTGTAATAGAGATCGCCACGCTTCTCACCGTGATATTCGAAGACCCGGGTTTCAACGACGGCATCGACCGGGCAGGCTTCTTCGCAGAAGCCGCAGAAGATGCACTTCGTCAAATCGATGTCATAGCGCGTGGTGCGGCGCGAACCATCATCACGCGGCTCAGCCTCGATCGTGATGGCCATGGCCGGACAGATTGCCTCGCACAGTTTGCAGGCAATGCAACGCTCTTCCCCGTTCGGGTAACGGCGCAAGGCGTGCAGACCGCGGAAGCGGAAACTTTGCGGCGTCTTTTCTTCGGGATACTGGACGGTGATCTTGCGAGCAAAGAAATACTTGCCCGTCACCGACATCCCCTTCAACAACTCCTTGAGGAGGAGGCTGTTGAAGATTTCCTTCATCGAACCCATTGATCTCTCCTCACTTCCAGATATTCAGGGGGGACATCATCCAGACGCCCACGACAACCAGCCAGATCATGCAGATCGGCAAAAACACCTTCCAGCCCAGACGCATCAACTGATCGTAGCGATAACGCGGGAAGGTGGCTCGGAACCAGAGGAAGAGGAAGAGGATGAACGCCATCTTGGCGAACAGCCACAGAATACCGTCCGGCAGGAAGCCAACCGGCGACAGCCAGCCACCCAGGAACATGATGGCGGTCAGGGCTGAAACCAGAATCATGTTGGCGTATTCCGCGAGGAAGAACACCGCGAAGGCCATCCCGGAGTATTCAACGTGGAAGCCGGCAACGATTTCCGACTCACCTTCAGCCACGTCGAACGGCGCACGGTTGGTTTCTGCCACACCGGAGATCAGGTAGACCAGGAACATCGGCAACAGCGGCAGCCAGTTCCAGGAGAGGAAATCCAGACCCCAGCTTTCGAAACGCCCGGTGTTCTGCGCATTGACGATGTCCACCAGATTCAGGCTGTTCGACACCATCAGCACGCAGATCAGCGAGAAGCCCATCGAAATTTCGTAGGACACCATCTGAGCAGCGGAACGCATGGCGCCGAGGAAGGCATACTTGGAGTTGGATGCCCAGCCGGACAGGATAATCCCGTACACCCCCATGGAGGTGATGGCCATGATGTACAGCAGACTGGCGTCGATGTTGGCAAGTACCAGGGTTTCGTTGAACGGCACAACCGCCCAGGCCGCCAACGCGGGCGCAATGGCCAGCATCGGTGCAATGATGAAGATGCCCTTGTTGGCGCCGGTCGGAACAACAATTTCCTTCAGCAGCAGCTTCAAACCGTCAGCGATCGGCTGGATCAAACCCCAGGGACCAACACGGTTCGGACCGATACGGACCTGCATGTAGCCGATGACCTTACGTTCCGCCCACGTCAGGTAGGCCACGGAAAGCATCAGCGGTGCAACGATCAGCACGATCTTGAGCAGCGCCCAGACGGCGGGCCAGGCACCGCCAAACATACCCTGGCCGAAATTCATGATGGCGTCCATTTATGCACGCTCCACGGTAATCACACCGAACATATCGCCCAGCGCGGCAGTTGAAGCGTGTGCGGCAGCAACACGCACGCAACCGGCGGGAACGCCCTCATCGGCCTTGGCAAGCAGCACGGCTTCGCCCTGCCCCTGCTTGACGCGTACCTGATCACCGGCACTCACACCCAGTTGCGCGAGGGTTGCGGCGTTCATACGCGCGGTCGGCGCGACAGCATCGGCCGTCTGCAGCAAAGCAGGCGCACGACGTGCCATCGGATCGGCAAAGTGAATCGGCACATCGGCGATTCGCTGCAGTCCAGCGACCGGCGCAGGCAGCGTCATGGACACGGATGTCAGGCCGTTATCGAGACCGGCAACAAATTCAACGCCCTTGCCCAGTACTTCATCACGCACGGCTTCGCTGCTTTCGTAAGCAAAACCGTCCAGATTGAGCACATTGCCCAGCACACGCAGCACTTTCCAGGCCGGGCGGGCTTCGCCCTGCGCGCGGACAACGCCGTTGAAACTCTGCACGCGACCTTCGATATTGATGAAGGTCCCGGCTGTTTCGGTATAAGGCGCGAGCGGCAGCATCACATCCGCATACTCAAGAGCCGGGGCATGCTTGAAGGCCGACATGTAGACCACCAGGCTGGCTTGCTTGAGCGCACCGACCACACGTTGCGGGTTGGCACAATCAAACTCCGGTTCAATCCCCATCAGGACATAGGCCTTGCGCGGCTGCTCGAACATCTGGCGGGCATTGGCAGCACGCGGCAGTGCGCCGGCCACGTAGCCGCCAACCACATTCGCTGCTTCACCCAGATGGCCGACCACGGCATTGGTCAGCTTACCGAGTTCCAGGGCCAGGGCCTGAAGAGTAGCGGCGCAATCCAATTGCGTTGCGACATTGCCCAGGAAGACGGCACGCTTCTCGCCATCCACCAGGCTTTGCGCAATGGTGCGAGCCACATCGGTAACCTGAACAGCATCCAGGCCTGCCGGCGCAGCAACGCCCTTGATCTCGGCAGCAGCCTTCACGATGGCAGCCAGCGCATCAGCCAGGGCAGACGGTGCAACAACCTGCTTGGCGTGCAATGCCATCAGCGGATCGTCACCGGATACGGTCAACACGCTGACCTTGGTAAATTTCTTGGCGGCCTGGCGCAGGCGCTGAGCGATCAGCGGATGATCCTTACGCAGGAAAGATCCGACGACCAATGCACCATCGAGGTCGGCGATTTCACTCAAACGCATGCCCAGCCACGGGGTACCGGCACGCTTGCCGTCCGCGGAGAAATCGCTCTGACGGGGACGGAAATCGATATTGCCGGAGCCCAGGCCCTGCATGACCTTGCTCAGCAGCGCCAGCTCTTCCAGCGTTGAGCTCGGCGCGGCCAATGCAGCGAGCGCATCCCCACCATGTTCGCGGGCGACATCCTTCAAGCCGTGGGCGACGTAGTCGAGCGCGACGTTCCAGTCCACTTCGCGCCATTCGCCACCTTGCTTGACCATCGGCTTGGTCAGACGCTCTTCCGAATTCAGTGCCTGATAAGCAAAGCGTTCTTTATCAGAGATCCAGCATTCGTTGACCGCGTCGTTTTCGCGCGGCAAAACGCGCATCACTTTGTCTTGCTTGACTTGAACGACCAGATTGGCGCCAACGGAATCATGCGGGCTGACCGACTTGCGGCGCTGCAATTCCCAGGAACGCGCGGTATAACGGAACGGCTTGGAAGTCAGCGCACCAACCGGGCACAGGTCAATCATGTTGCCGGACAACTCGGAATCCACGGAGCGACCGACGAAGGTCTGAATCTCCGAGTGCATGTTCCGATTGGCCATGCCAAGTTCCATGATGCCGGCGATTTCCTGACCGAAGCGCACGCAGCGGGTACAGTGAATGCAGCGGCTCATTTCCTCCATGGAAATCAGCGGGCCGACATTTTTGTGGAAAACGACATGCTTTTCTTCGGTGTAACGGCTCTTCATCGGGCCGTACCCCATGGACATGTCCTGCAGCTGGCACTCCCCCCCCTGATCGCAGATTGGGCAATCCAGCGGGTGGTTGATGAGCAGGAATTCCATCACGCCTTTCTGGGCCTTCACGGCCAGTTCAGAATGGGTGAATACCTTCATGCCGTTGGTGACCGGAGTGGCACAAGCCGGAAGCGGCTTCGGCGCCTTCTCCACCTGCACCAGACACATGCGGCAGTTCGCTGCGATGGAAAGCTTCTTGTGATAGCAGAAATGAGGGATATACACCCCCAACTGCTGCGCCGCATCCATGACCGTACTGCCGTCAGGGACCTGCGCTTTTTTGCCGTCGATTTCGATTTCTAGCATGTCGCTACCTTGTAGCCAGTATTCTTAACGCGCCCGCCCGAGGTCAGGCCGGAATCTTGTGGAAGCCGCTGCCTGCCCACTGGACATCCTGCGGAACGAGACAACGCTTGTTCTCAATGTGATATTCGAACTCGCTGCCAAAGTGCTTCAGGAAGCTTTGAACCGGGAAGGCGGCGGCATCACCCAGCGCACAGATCGTACGGCCGGAAATATTGCCCAGAACGCTCTTCAACAGATCCAGATCCTCCGGCTTGCCTTGCCCGTGCTCGATCCGGTGAATCACCTTGTACATCCAGGCAGTACCTTCACGGCAGGGAGTGCATTGGCCGCAGGACTCTTCGTGATAGAAGAAGGACAAGCGCTCCAGCGCCTTGACCATGCACACGGTCTCATCCATCACGATGACCGCACCGGAACCGAGCATCGAACCAGCCTTGCTGATCGAGTCGTAATCCATCGTGCAGTCCATCATGACATCGCCCGGCAGCACCGGCGCCGAGGAACCGCCGGGAATGACGGCCTTCAACTTGCGACCACCACGCATCCCGCCACACATTTCAAGCAGGGTGGAAAACGGCGTGCCGAGGGGAATTTCGTAATTGCCGGGACGATTGACGTGACCGGAGACCGAGAACAACTTGGTACCGCCGTTGTTCGGCTTGCCCAGATTCAAATAATCCTCACCCCCGATATTCAGAATGAAGGGGATGGACGCGAACGTCTCTGTATTGTTGATCGTGGTCGGCTTGCCGTAGAGACCAAACGAGGCCGGGAACGGCGGCTTGAAGCGCGGCTGACCCTTCTTGCCTTCGATCGATTCGAGCAGCGCAGTTTCCTCGCCGCAGATGTAGGCGCCGTAACCGTGATGGGCAAACAATTCGAAATTGAACCCGGAACCCAGGATATTCTGGCCAATGAAGCCGGCAGCCCGAGCTTCATCCAGCGCCTCTTCGAAACGCTTGTACTCCAGCCAGACTTCGCCGTGCACGTAGTTGTAGCCGCGATTGGCACCCATCGCGTAGGCGGCGATCGCCATCCCTTCGATCACAGCATGCGGGTTGTAGCGCATGATGTCACGATCCTTGAAGGTCCCCGGCTCACCTTCATCGGTGTTACAAACAACGTACTTGTCGCCCGGGAAGGAACGCGGCATGAAAGACCACTTGAGGCCCGTCGGAAAACCAGCACCGCCACGACCGCGCAGTACGGATTTTTTCACCTCGCCAATGACGTCTTCCTGGGAAATCTTGTTTTCCAGAATGCGGCGCAGCTGAGCATAGCCCCCACGCTTCACATAATCCTGCAGGTGCCAGGTGTTATCGCCATCGAGACCTTCCATCAGAAGGCCATTAATCGATCCAAGCATCGCCATTATTTGCACTCCTCCAGCAGCTTGTCGATCTGTTCCGGATGCATGTGGCTGCACATCGAACGATTATTGACGATGAAAACCGGCGCATCACCGCACGCGCCCATGCACTCACCCTCTTTCAGGGTGAATTTGCCGTCGACCGTCGTCTCGTTATAGCCAATACCGAGCTTTTGCTTCAGGTACTCGCCTGCATGATAGCCGCCGGACAATGCACAGGGCAGGTTGGTACAGACCGTGATCTTGTACTTACCCACCGGCTTCAGGTCATACATGTTGTAAAAGGAAGCAACTTCGTACGCGGCAATCGGCGGCATGCCGAGATAATTTGCCACGGCCTCGATTGCCTCTGCAGGCAACCAGCCCAATTCTTCCTGCGCATGCGCGAGACAAGCCATGACTGCCGACTGTTTCTGGTCAGCAGGATACTTGGCGACCTCGCGATCGAATTTCTTGAAGGTGTCTGCGGAAAACATCAGCGGTCGATCTCGCCAAAAACGATATCCTGGGAGCCGATGATCGTAACGACGTCGGCAAGCATATGGCCACGGACCATTTCATCCATCCCGGCCAGGTGAACATAACCCGGCGCACGAATCTTCATGCGGTAGGGCTTGTTGGCACCATCAGAGACAAAGTAAATACCGAACTCGCCCTTAGGATGCTCAACAGCAGCATAGGCCTCGCCCGGAGGAACATGAATACCTTCGGTAAAGAGCTTGAAGTGGTGAATCAGCTCTTCCATGTTCGACTTCATATTCTCGCGCGCCGGCGGTGCCACCTTGTGATTATCCGTAATCACGGGGCCCGGATTCTTGCGCAGCCAGTCGATACATTGCTTGATAATGCGGTTGGATTGCAGCATTTCTTCCATGCGCACCAGATAACGGTCGTAGCTATCGCCATTCACGCCAACCGGCACATCGAAGTCAACCTTGTCATAGGCTGCATAGGGTTGCTTCTTGCGCAAATCCCATGCAATCCCGGAACCGCGCAACATCGCACCGGAGAAGCCCATTTGCTTGGCGCGCTCCGGCGTTACCACGCCGACATTAACCAGACGCTGCTTCCAGATACGGTTATCGGTCAGCAGGGTGTGATATTCGGCGTGATAGGTGGGGAATCGATTGGTGAAGTCTTCCAGGAAGTCGAGCAGCGAACCGCTGCGGTTCTCGTTCAACTCCTTGGCCTTCTTCGCACTCGTCCAAGTGGAAGGCTCATACTGCGGCATGCGGTCCGGCAGATCACGATAGACCCCGCCCGGACGATAGTAGGCAGCATGCAGACGCGCCCCCGATACCGCCTCATAGGCATCCATCAGGTCTTCGCGCTCGCGGAAGGTATAGAGCGCCATGGTCATGGCACCCACGTCAAGAGCGTGACACCCGATCCACAATAGATGATTCAGGATACGGGTAATTTCATCGAACATCGTTCGGATGTACTTACCGCGCTCCGGAACATCGATGCCAAGCAGCTTTTCCGTCGCCAGACAGTAAGCATGCTCGTTGCACATCATGGAGACGTAATCCAGACGATCCATGTAAGGCACCGACTGAACCCAGGTACGGGTCTCGGCAAGCTTTTCGGTGGCACGATGCAGCAGACCGATATGCGGATCGGCACGCTGAACCACTTCGCCATCCAGCTCCAGAACCAAACGGAGCACACCGTGCGCCGCAGGGTGCTGCGGACCGAAGTTAAGGGTGAAATTGCGAATATCAGCCATGTGCAGCATCCCCGTAGGTATCTTCGCGCACAATGCGCGGGGTATTTTCACGCGGCTCGATCGTCACCGGCTGGTAAATCACGCGAGCCTGATCCGGGTCATATCGCATTTCGACATGACCGGAAATCGGGAAGTCCTTACGGAACGGATGCCCGATAAAACCATAGTCCGTCAGGATGCGGCGCAAATCCGGATGGCCCACATAGGCAATACCAAAGAGATCAAAGGACTCACGTTCAAACCAGTTTGCACTGGTCCACACCTCGGTAATGGTGTCGACAGCAGGAAAGGCGTCATCATCTGCAAAAACGCGCACGCGCAGCCGCCAGTTATTAGCCAGCGACAGGAGATGAACGACCGTTGCGAAACGCTTGCCCTGCCAGGCACCGTCGCCATACGTCGAATAATCCACACCACAGAGATCAGTCAACTCCTCAAAACCGAGCGCAGGCTCGTCACGGAGGGTCTTCATGACCGAGAGATAATCAGCAGCAGCAACCTCGATGGTCACTTCCCCAAGCGCCACTTTCAGCGACTGCAGCGTGTCACCGAATTGGGCCTGAAGATTCTGGCTAAGCGCTTCCAGCTTGGCGGACATAATCGTTCAGCCTCGAAATTTTAGCGGGCGATGGTATTGGTACGACGGATCTTGTTCTGCAACTGGATAATTCCATACAGAAGCGCTTCCGCCGTCGGAGGACAGCCCGGAACATAGATATCCACCGGCACGATGCGGTCACAACCGCGCACGACGGAATAGGAATAGTGGTAGTAGCCACCACCGTTGGCACAAGAACCCATCGAGATCACCCAGCGCGGCTCAGCCATCTGGTCGTAGACCTTGCGCAAGGCAGGGGCCATCTTGTTGGTGAGAGTCCCCGCAACAATCATCACATCAGACTGACGCGGACTGGGACGAAACACCACACCAAAGCGGTCCAAGTCATAACGGGAACACCCCGCATGAATCATTTCAACCGCACAGCATGCGAGACCAAAAGTCATCGGCCACAAGGAGCCGGTACGCATGTAATTGATGAGCTTGTCAGCAGTGGTGGTGACAAAGCCTTCCTGAAGAACACCCTCGATCGCCATGTCTTATTCCCATTCAAGCGCGCCCTTGGCCCAGGCATAGATATAGCCAATCACCAAGATCGTGACAAAAATCAGCATTTCGACGAAGCCAAACATCTTGATCGACTCGGTCGCAACGATATCTTTGAAAATGGTCGCCCACGGGAAGAGGAAGGCCACTTCAAGATCAAACAGGATAAACAGGATGGCAATCAGGTAGTAGCGCACATCAAACTTCATGCGCGCATCTTCGAAAGCCTCAAAGCCACACTCGTAGGGAGAAAGCTTTTCAGGATCCGGCCGGCTGGGCGCGAGCAAAAAGCCCATTGCAACCGGCAGCACACCGACCGCAACCCCCACCAGGACGAACATCAGGATTGGAAAGTAGTTTTCCATGATCCGCCGCCTTAATTCAGTTTCTTGTACGAAACAGCACACCCAAAGGTGACTGCCCTATTATTGGTGCCGACGGCGAGACTCGAACTCGCACAGCTTGCGCCACTACCCCCTCAAGATAGCGTGTCTACCAATTTCACCACGTCGGCACTACTTTTTGATCCACCCGGCGAGGGATCATGCCGGATAGACCATCCTTGCGTTTACTTCGGAATATCCTTGGCCTTGGATGCTGCATCTGCAGCATTGGCAGGCGCCTCGCCTGCAGTTTGAGCTGCCGGCGAAACGGTTTCGGATTGTACCGTTTCTTGCATCAGGCTTCCAGTCGTTTTTGGCTTGCTGGAGGCCACATATGCCAGCGTCAAACTAGTCACAAAGAAGATTGCAGCCAGGATTCCTGTCGTACGACTGAGAAAATTGGCAGAACCACTGGCACCAAACAGGCTCCCCGAGGCACCGCTACCAAAAGCAGCCCCCATATCAGCCCCCTTGCCATGCTGCATCAGGACCAGACCAATCACCGCCAAGCCCACCAGAATATGGATCGTGAGCACCACCGAAAACATCCAACTCATGTACACCGCCTATTAATTTGCTGCCTGACAGATTGCCAGGAAGTCTTCCGCAACGAGTGCCGCCCCACCAATCAAACCACCATCGATGTCTGCCTGCGCAAACAGTTCAACAGCATTTTGAGGTTTGACGCTACCCCCATAAAGAATTTGCAAGGTCGCCGCGCGCCCCGCATCCAATGCAGCCACTTGCTCGCGAATTGCCGCATGCACGGCCTGCGCCTCTGCCGGTGAAGCAGTCAGCCCTGTCCCAATCGCCCAAACCGGCTCGTAGGCAATCACCAGATTCGCCAGACCAGCCACACCCACAGCACTCAGCACCGCCGCCAACTGGCGCGATACGACCTCCTGCGTCTGACCAGACTCCCGCTCCAAACGCGTCTCGCCCACGCAAACAATGGGTAACAAACCACCAGCCAGCGCAGCAACACACTTATCGGCAACGACCTGATCCGTCTCGCCAAACAGGGTGCGACGCTCGGAGTGCCCGACGATGACATAGCGACAGCCGAATTCCTTCAGCATCGCCACAGAAACCTCGCCGGTATATGCACCCTGCCCGAACTCACTGACCGTTTGCGCCCCCAAGCCCAGCGTGGAGGCGGACAACAATCCAGACACCTGCGCAAGATAGGGAAAGGGGACACACAGCGCCACGTCGCAACGCAGCGGCGCTGCGCCTTCACGAACCGCCTCAACCAGACGCTGATTGGCCTGGAGGCTACCGTGCATCTTCCAGTTTCCCGCCACGAGTTTTTTACGCATCAACCGGCCAAATTTCGAGGAACAAAACCTTAGGATTATAGCGAGCGAGGAATTTTACGGTCAAGAAAACCAAGGTCTTAGGACGATTGGACGAGCTGTCGAACCACGTTCGCCAACCCCTCAGCCGCATTTGCGACCTCTGCCGCATCCTCACCCTCCACCATCACCCGCAGTAACGGCTCGGTGCCGGAGGCCCGCAACAAAACACGTCCACGCCCCGCCAACGCCGCCTCTGTCGCAGCGACAGCCTGCTGAATCTGAGGCTCATCCCGCCATGCAAACCCTTTGGAAATGGGCACATTGATCAGCTTTTGGGGATACAGAACCAGGTCGCCGAGAAGGGTATCCAGTGCTGCTCCAGCTTCCCGCATCGCGGCCAAGACCTGCAAGGCAGCAACTGTGCCATCCCCCGTGGTATGACGGTCCAACGCCAGGATGTGCCCGGAGTTTTCGCCACCGAAGAGCCAGCCCTTTTCATTGAGCATCTCCACCACATAGCGATCTCCCACCGCCGCCCGCGCAAATGGTACGGCCAACTTGGCCAAGGCATGCTCCAGCGCGAGATTGCTCATCAGCGTCCCCACCACCCCCGCCACCTTGGCCGTGCGCGCACGGCCTTTGACGATGGCATAGAGCAGCTGATCTCCATCGTACAAACGCCCGGCAGCATCCACCATCTGAATGCGATCCGCATCGCCATCCAAAGCGACCCCCAGGTCGGCGCGCTGAGCCAACACCGCCTCAACCAGGGCTCGCGGCGCTGTTGCACCGACGCCATCATTGATATTCAGGCCATTCGGCTGCGTTCCGATGGTCACCACCTCTGCCCCCAACTCGTGAAACACCTCCGGGGCAGTGTGGTAGGCCGCACCATGCGCGCAATCCACCACAATTTTCAGGCCGCGCAGATCCAGGTCGTTGGGGAAGGTGCTTTTACAAAACTCGATGTAACGTCCGCGCGCATCATCAATCCGGCGGGCCCGCCCAAGGTCTGCCGGTGCCACGCATACCATCGGCTCATCGATGGCCGCCTCGATCGCCAATTCGATCTCATCCGGCAACTTGGTGCCTTGTGCCGAGAAAAACTTGATACCGTTATCGTAGTACGGGTTATGAGAAGCCGAGATCACAATCCCCGCCTGCAGCCTCAACGCACGCGTCAGATAGGCCACAGCCGGCGTCGGCATCGGCCCCACCAGACAGACGTCGACGCCCGCCGCAGAAAAACCGGCCTCAAGCGCAGATTCCAGCATGTACCCGGAAAGGCGGGTATCCTTGCCGATCAGCACGGAAGGGCGCTCACCCGGCTTCATCCGAGCCGCCCCCACCAGGACCTTACCGGCTGCGAACCCCAGACGCATCACGAAATCCGGCGTAATCGGCGACTGCCCTACCCGCCCTCGGATACCGTCCGTACCAAAATATTTTCTGCCCATCAGTATTCTCCCTGTTCAATCGCCGCCCAGACCTTCAAGGCATCCACGGTCGCAGCCACATCATGCACACGCAATATTTTCGCACCCTTTGAGGCCGCAAGCACCGCCGCCGCCACGCTCCCCGGCATGCGCTCGCCCACTGCTCGCCCCGTGATCGCGCCAATCATGCTTTTACGCGACACACCGACCAGCAACGGATAACCTTCAGCCGCCATGACGGTCAACGCTCTAAAAAGGGCCAAATTGTGGGCGAGCGTTTTTCCAAAACCAAAGCCTGGATCGAGCACGATCCGCCCGGCAGCAATCCCTGCCTCGCGACAGGCCTGCGCACGCGCCAGCAAGTAGCCGGACACCTCATCCACCACGCTCTCGTAGTCGGGGGCTGCCTGCATCGACCCCGGCTCACCCTGCATGTGCATGATGCAGACGCCACAGTCCGATTCGCGCAGCACATCGATGGCACCAGGATGACGCAAGCCACTGATATCATTGAATAACGACGCCCCCTGCCGCAATCGCCGCACGCATCACTGCGGGCTTGTAGGTATCCACCGAAACCGGCACACCCCACTCGGCGATTCTTGAAACAACCGGAATCAAACGGCGCAATTCCTCATCCTCGGGAGTCGGCACCGCACCGGGCCGCGAGGACTCCGCGCCCACATCCAGAATATCCGCCCCCGCCTCCCACTGAGCCCGCGCATGCGCAACCGCACGCTCAACATCACCACCCAACCCATCATCGGAAAAAGAGTCCGGCGTCAGATTGACGATCCCCATCACCAGCGGGCGGGCAAGGGACAAGCGGAAACGTCCGCAATGCAATTCTTGATTCATAAGAAGCAAAAAGGCCGGGCGTGACACCCGGCCATATTCATCAACAGTGAGTCATCAGGCCGTTGCCGCAGCACTCGGCTCAGCACCCTGCGAATCGTCCGGCTTGGCGCTACGCGCAGTACCGCCGGTTGGCTTGGGCGGACGCGGGGGTTTGCCATCCATGATGTCATCAATCTGCTCGGCGTCGATGGTTTCCCAATCGAGCAGCGCCTTGGTCATGGCCTCGACCTTGTCGCGGTTTTCGTCCAGCAGTTTGCGTGCGAGAGCATATTGCTCATCGATGATTCGGCGAATTTCCGCATCCACCTTCTGCATCGTCGCCTCGGAGACATTCTTGTGCTGGGTGACCGAACGACCGAGGAAGACTTCACCCTCGTTTTCGCCGTACACCATCACGCCCAGCTCGGACATGCCATAGCGCGTCACCATGTCACGCGCCATCTGGGTGGCACGCTCGAAGTCGTTCGAGGCACCGGTCGTCATCTGGTTCATGAAGAGTTCTTCTGCGATCCGGCCACCAAACAGCACGGCGATACGCGACAGGAGATATTCCTTGTCATACGCGTAACGGTCCTGCTCCGGTAACTGCATGGTCAAGCCCAAGGCGCGCCCGCGCGGAATGATGGTGACCTTGTGAACCGGATCAGACTTCGGCACCAGCTTCGCCACGACGGCATGACCGGACTCGTGGTAAGCCGTGTTCATCTTCTCTTCCTCGGTCATGACCATACTGCGGCGCTCCGCGCCCATCATGATCTTGTCCTTGGCTTTCTCGAAGTCGTCCATATCAACCAGGCGCTTGTTGCCACGCGCTGCAAACAGGGCAGCCTCGTTCACCAGATTGGCCAGGTCAGCGCCAGAGAAACCCGGCGTACCACGCGCAATGATGTCCGCCTTCACATCGCCGGCAATCGGCACTTTGCGCATGTGCACCTTGAGGATTTCTTCGCGACCGCGAATATCGGGCAGCGGAACAACAACCTGACGATCGAAGCGTCCCGGACGCAGCAAGGCCGGATCCAGAATATCAGGGCGGTTGGTCGCGGCAATCACGATGATGCCGGAGTGCCCCTCGAAGCCATCCATCTCGACCAGCAACTGGTTCAGGGTCTGTTCGCGCTCGTCGTTGCCACCGCCGAGACCAGCGCCGCGATGGCGACCGACAGCATCAATTTCATCGATGAAGATAATGCAGGGCGCATGCTTCTTCGCATTCTCGAACATGTCGCGAACGCGTGCCGCACCCACACCGACGAACATTTCGACAAAATCGGAGCCGGAAATCGAGAAGAAGGGCACTTTCGCTTCGCCCGCAATGGCTTTCGCCAGCAAGGTCTTGCCGGTACCCGGATTGCCGACCATCAGCACCCCCTTGGGAATACGGCCACCGAGCTTCTGAAACTTGGACGGATCGCGCAGAAAATCAACCAGCTCCTGCACCTCTTCCTTGGCTTCGTCACAACCTGCCACATCGGCGAAGGTCAGGGTGTTTTGCGCCTCGTCCATCATCCGGGCCCGCGACTTGCCGAAGGAGAATGCTCCCCCCTTGCCACCGCCCTGCATCTGGCGCATGAAGAACACCCAGACACCGATCAAAAGCAGCATCGGGAACCAGCTGACGAAGAGGTTCATCAGGAAAGACGGCTCCTCTTCCGGCTTGGCTTCGATTTTCACGCCATTCTTGAGCAGGTCAGAAACGAGCCAGAGATCGGGCGGTGCATACGAAGTAATGCGCTTGCCTTCGGTCGTCGTAGCCTTGAGCGTACGCCCTTCCATGACCACCTTGGAAATCCGCCCCTGCTTCACCTCTTCGATGAACTGGGAGTATTCGACGGTACCGGTCGCAACCTGGCGCGAATTGAACTGATTGAAGACCGTCATCAGGACTAGGCCGATGACGAGCCAGACAGCGAGGTTTTTGAACATATTGTTCAAGCTTGCTCTCCTTCTACAGCGTCGAGCGATAAAAACGCCATTCTAAACAATTCCTCAGCGCAATGTACGCCCGAGGAGATAGAGCTCCGGACTCCGGTCCCGTGACGCATCCGGCTTACGGATCACCACCGTCTTAAAAGTCTCGCGCATCAACTTCAGAAAGGTCTCGTAATCCGAGCCCTGGAAAACTTTGACCAGAAAAGCACCTTCCGGTTTCAAATGCGCACGGGAAAACTCCAGACCCAGTTCAGCCAGATGCATCACGCGCGCCTGATCGACCAGCGGCACCCCTGACATATTGGGGGCCATATCGGACATTACAAGCCCCACCTGGCGATCGCCCAGCATCGTTTCCAGTTGTTCGAGTACATCATCCTCGCGAAAATCGCCCTGAATGAAATGCACACCGTGAATCGGGTGCATTTCGAGCAGATCCAGCGCAAAAACAAGACCGCCATCACCGACCCGTTTTACCGCGACCTGAGACCAGCCACCCGGCGTTGCCCCCAGATCGACCACCACCTCACCGCGCTTGAGCAATTTGTCCTTATCATCGATCTCCATCAGCTTGAAAGCGGCGCGCGAACGCCAGCCTTCCTTCTTGGCGAGTTGCACATAAGGGTCATTGACGTGCTCCTGCATCCACGCCTTGCTGGTTCTGGTTCTCTTCATTCGGTAAAATACGGTTTTTGAAAGGTTTACTATGCAACAACTCACGTCTGCCGAGCGCCGCGAATTGCGCGCCCAGGCCCATGGCCTCAATCCGGTTGTCTCGATTTCCGAAAACGGCCTCACGGAAGCCGTCCTGAAGGAAATCGATACCTGCCTGAAGGCCCACGAACTCATCAAGATTCGCGTCTATGGTGACAGCCGCGAAGATCGCCTGGCCTATTACGCGCAAATCTGCAGCGAACTCGACTGCGCCCCGGTCCAGCATATCGGAAAACTGCTCGTGGTATACCGCCACAGCCCGGAAAAAGCCGCTGCTGAAGCAAAGAAAGCCGCCAAATCGGCACCCAAAGCCGCGCCGCGTCGCACCAAGCGCAGCTTTCAGGGCTGATTTCAGCGCAGACCGCGCTCAGTCCACACCACAAGCCAAAGTCCCAGCAAACTCTCCACCAGGTAGAGGATGCTGGCGACGCCATGCCAGGTCGCGAAGCGATCTCGCAATACGCTCTCCATGACCTCACGCGGCAAGGCGTCGAGTTTCAACTGCGCCATCAGGGGTTGAATCCCGAAAAGCTGCGCCGCCGTCATGCCGAGCATGAGCAACACGAGCCAGAATACGGCCCGCTTGAATACGGCAGCACGCCAACGGCCGATCAGAAAAAGGCTCAGGTAGCTCCCCGCAGCCAAACCAACCCAGCCGATCAAGGCGAACAGTTTGCCCGCCACCTCACCGGCCAGGGTCCGGTCATTCAGACTGGCGAACAGTACCGGGGCGGCCAAATAGCCGATCGCCAGCAAACCACCCACCCAAACCACCACGAAAATCCGGTACAAGGCTTCCGTGACGGTGCGCATGGCCATTACTCGTAACGGACGTCGATGATTTCGTATTCGCGCATACCGCCCGGAGCTTGCACCTGGGCGATATCGCCGGCGTACTTGCCGATCAGGGCGCGCGCGACCGGCGAATTCACCGAAATCTTGCCCACCTTGATGTCCGCCTCGTCCTCACCGACGATCTGGTAAGTCACGGTATCGCCCGAATCCTGATCTTCCATTTCAACCGTGGCGCCGAACACGCAGCGGCCATCGGCATCGAGCAAAGTCGGATCGATGATTTGCGCATTCGAGAGCTTGCCTTCGACTTCGGCAATGCGCCCCTCGATGAAACCCTGGCGCTCCTTGGCAGCATCGTATTCGGCATTTTCCGAGAGGTCGCCATGCGAACGGGCTTCGGCAATCGCAGCCACCACATTCGGACGCTCCACCGTCTTCAAACGGTGCAATTCCTCACGCAGCTTTTCAGCCCCTTTTACGGTCAGCGGAATCTTGGTCATGTTCATTCCTGCAAAAGGAAAACCGCCGGCGCCCGACGCAGGGCGGCCCGGCGGCTTGGGTTGGGTTTAGTGCAACTGGGCGTGCAGCGACTGGATCGGGTAAACCACGAGCTCACCCGGATGACGAATCCCTTCCACCGCGGCTTCGGCACCCCAGATCGTCGTGTACATGGTGACACGCGCCTGCAGGCCGGAAGTACGGATCGAGCGGGAATCGTTGATCGCGCCACGCTTTTCTTCAACCGTGTTGATGATCAGCGAAATTTCGTCGTTCTTGATCATATCGACGATGTGCGGACGCCCTTCGGTCACCTTGTTCACGATCTGCACCGGCAGGCCAGCTGCTTCGATGGCATGAGCCGTGCCGCGCGTTGCGGCAAGCAGGAAACCAGCTTCGTGCAGATTGCGGGCGATATCGACCACCTTGGCCTTGTCGCTGTCCTTGACGGAGAGGAAGACCTTGCCACCGGCCGGCAAACGCACACCGGCAGCCAGCTGCGACTTCACGAATGCTTCCGCAAAGGTCGTACCCACGCCCATGACCTCGCCGGTCGACTTCATTTCCGGCCCCAGAATGGTGTCGACCCCCGGGAACTTCACGAAGGGGAAAACAGCTTCCTTGACCGAGAAGTACGGCGGCACGACTTCCTTGGTCACGCCCTGTGCTTTCAGGCTCTTGCCTGACATGCAGCGGGCAGCGATCTTGGCCAGTTGCAGACCGGTTGCCTTGGAGACATACGGCACGGTACGCGAGGCGCGCGGGTTCACTTCCAGCACGTAGACCTCGTTGTCCTTGATGGCAAACTGGACGTTCATCAGGCCGCAGACGTTGAGTGCCTTGGCCATCAGCTTGGTCTGACGACGCAGTTCGTCCTGAATCGCCGGGGAAAGCGAATACGGCGGCAGCGAACAAGCCGAGTCACCCGAGTGCACACCCGCTTGCTCAATATGTTCCATGACACCGCCGATGATCACTTCTTCACCATCAGACAGGGCATCGACGTCGCATTCGCAGGCGTCGTTCAGGAAGCGGTCAAGCAGCACCGGCGAATCGTTGGAAACCTTCACGGCCTCACGCATGTAGCGCTCGAGATCCTTCTGCTCATGCACGATTTCCATGGCGCGACCACCCAGCACGTAGGACGGGCGCACGACCAGCGGATAACCGATTTCAGCCGCCAGGCGCAGCGCTTCCTCTTCCGTACGGGCCGTACGGTTGGGCGGCTGCTTGAGGCCCAGCTCCTGCAACAACTTCTGGAAGCGCTCGCGGTCTTCGGCAATGTCGATGGACTCCGGCGTCGTACCGATGATCGGCACGCCGTTCGCTTCCAGGGCCAGGGCCAGCTTGAGCGGGGTCTGACCGCCGTACTGGACGATCACGCCAACCGGCTTTTCGATGGCGCAGATTTCCAGCACATCTTCCAGCGTCAGCGGCTCGAAGTACAGACGATCCGAGGTGTCGTAATCGGTCGAGACGGTTTCCGGGTTGCAGTTGACCATGATGGTTTCGTAACCGTCTTCGCGCATCGCCATGGCGGCATGCACGCAGCAGTAGTCGAACTCGATACCCTGGCCGATGCGGTTCGGACCACCGCCCAGCACCATGATCTTCTTCTTGTCGGTCGGATTGGCCTCGCACTCATCCTCATAGGTCGAGTACAGGTAGGCCGTATCGGTCGAGAACTCGGCCGCACAGGTGTCGACGCGCTTGTAGACCGGGCGCACACCGAGCTCATGGCGACGCTTGCGGAAATCAGCTTCGCTCGTCTTCAGCAGATAGGCCAGACGACGATCGGAGAAGCCCTTTTTCTTCAGGAACCGCAGTTCCTCGGCGGTCAACGATGCAAATTCGCGCTTTTCCACTTCCAGTTCGAGATCGACGATCTCCTTGATCTGGACGAGGAACCACGGATCGATCTTGGTCAGCTCGAAGACTTTTTCGACCGACATGCCGACACCGAAAGCATCGGCGACATACCACAGGCGATCCGGCGACGGACGGGCCAGTTGCTCATCGATGGTTTCCGGATCGACCGACTTCAGGTTGAAGCCATCCACACCGACCTCCAGGCCACGCAGGGCCTTCTGCAGGGACTCCTGGAAGGTACGGCCCATGGCCATCACTTCACCGACCGACTTCATCTGCGTGGTCAGGGTGGAATCCGCCTGCGGGAATTTCTCGAAGGCAAAACGCGGCACCTTGGTCACAACGTAGTCGATGGACGGCTCGAACGAGGCCGGGGTCTTGCCACCGGTGATGTCGTTCGCCAGTTCGTCCAGGGTGTAGCCGATGGCCAGCTTGGCGGCGATCTTGGCGATCGGGAAGCCGGTCGCCTTGGAAGCCAGCGCCGACGAACGCGAGACGCGCGGGTTCATTTCGATGACGATGCAGCGACCATCCTTCGGATTGATCGAGAACTGCACGTTGGAACCGCCGGTATCGACGCCGATTTCGCGCAGGACGGCGATGGAGGCGTTACGCAGCAGTTGGTATTCCTTATCGGTCAGCGTCTGAGCCGGGGCCACGGTGATCGAGTCGCCGGTATGCACGCCCATCGGATCCAGGTTCTCGATGGAACAGACGATGATGCAGTTGTCCGCCTTGTCGCGGACCACTTCCATTTCGTATTCCTTCCAGCCGAGCAGCGATTCTTCGATCAGCAGCTCGTTGGTCGGCGAGGCTTCAAGACCGCGCTTGCAGATGGTCTCGAACTCTTCCATGTTGTAAGCGATACCGCCCCCGGTTCCGCCCAGCGTGAACGACGGACGGATGATGGTCGGGAAACCCACGGTCGCCTGTACCTGATAGGCCTCTTCCATGCTGTGCGCCGTCGCCGAGCGCGCGGAGCCGAGACCGATCTTGGTCATGGCATCCTTGAACTTCTGGCGATCTTCGGCCTTGTCGATGGCTTCCTTGGAGGCGCCGATCAGTTCGACGCCGAACTTCTCGAGCACACCTTCACGGTCGAGGTCGAGCGCGCAGTTCAGTGCAGTCTGGCCGCCCATGGTGGGCAGCAGCGCATCCGGGCGCTCCTTCTCGATGATCTTGGCCACAACCTGCCAGGTAATCGGCTCGATGTAGGTCACATCGGCCATTTCCGGGTCGGTCATGATGGTCGCCGGGTTGGAGTTAACCAGAATGACCTTGTAGCCTTCTTCGCGCAGCGCCTTGCAGGCCTGGGCACCGGAATAGTCGAATTCACAGGCCTGGCCGATGATGATCGGACCCGCGCCAATGATCAGTACGCTTTTAATGTCTGTACGTTTCGGCATTTCTTAATCTCTCCCCTTTGTTATTGCTCGGGGTTCAGGGCTGCGACGCCACGCGTCATGCAGTCGAGGAATCGGTCAAACAGGTAAGCCACGTCGTGCGGACCCGGGCTCGCTTCCGGGTGCCCCTGGAAGGAGAAGGCCGGCACGTCGGTACGGGCGATACCCTGCAGCGAACCGTCAAACAACGACACATGCGTTGCCCGCAGATTGGCCGGCAGCGAATCGGCATCCACCGCAAAACCGTGGTTCTGGCTGGTGATCAACACCTGGCCGGTGTCCATGTCCTTGACCGGGTGATTGGCACCATGGTGACCAAACTTCATCTTCAGGGTCTTGGCACCGGATGCCAGCGCCAGCAACTGATGGCCCAGACAGATGCCAAAAGTCGGCACACCGCGCTCGAGGAATTCACGGATGGCGGCAATCGCGTAATCGCACGGCTCGGGGTCCCCCGGGCCGTTCGAGAGGAAAACGCCATCCGGCTTCATGGCCAGCACATCAGCGGCCGGCGTCTGAGCCGGCACAACCGTCAGCTTGACGCCACGCTCGGCCAGCATGCGCAGGATATTGCGCTTGACGCCGAAGTCGTAGGCCACCACATGGAAGCGGCCCGCATCAGCCTGCTTGTAGCCGCCGGACAGACGCCACTCAGCTTCAGTCCAGGCATAGCTTTCCTTGGCCGAAACGACCTTGGCGAGATCCATGCCAGCCAGGCCCGGGAAGGCCTTGGCCATGGCGAGCGCCTTGGCTTCATCGACTTCACCCGCGAGGATGCAACCGGCCTGCGCCCCTTTTTCACGAAGAATACGGGTCAGCTTGCGGGTGTCGATGCCAGCAATGGCAACGATACCGTGCTTCTTCAGATACCCGGACAAATCGTCCTGGGTACGCCAGTTGGATGCGCGGCGCGGCAGGTCACGAATGACGAGACCGGCAGCGTAATTTGCATTCGACTCAAAATCTTCCGCGTTACAACCGGTATTCCCGATGTGCGGATAGGTCAGCGTCACGATCTGACGGCAGTAGGACGGGTCAGTCAGGATTTCCTGATAACCGGTCATGGCGGTGTTGAACACCACTTCACCGCTGGTAACGCCGTCAGCGCCGATAGATTGGCCCTTGAATACCGTTCCGTCGGCGAGGGCGAGAATGGCGGGAGTGTAAGAGGGCAGAAGCGACACGACGCTCTCCTGATATTTTCTGCTTATTCATGTGCCAAGCGGGAAGGCTTGCGCCTCCCCGCTTGTGATCTTTAAACCTTCCCATTTTAGCGGAAAGGCGCCCTCTCGGCAAACTTAGACGATGGTCTTCGTGCTCACATACTGGGTCAGAGCCGGTCTCACCTTGCCCATTTCCTCAACCAGCCCCTCATAGAGGCGCTGACAGGCGAGCCAATCAACCTGTTCCGCATTCAGGGCGGCGTGCTCGATATCCATCGCCTTCCGGCGCGCCCCTTCAGCGTGGAACATGGCCAGCAGACTCTTCAGCGTATGCGCGTGCATACGCAACTCATGGCCGTTACGCTGCGCCAGCGCCTGGGCCACACGGGACTGATGATCTTCCCATTCCGAAATCATCATTGCCGCCATCGTTGCCAGCAAGTCTGCATCCCCGATATCCCGCAGCGCTCCTGCCAAATCGAGCTCACTTGCAGTTGCCGTGTCTTGCTCAAATTGGGAAACCGTCGCCGCCTGCTCATCGCCCTGAGCCCGCGCCAGGGCTGCATACAACTCTTCGGGACGCAGCGGCTTGGCAACAAAATCATCCATCCCCGCCTGCAGACAGCGATCCCGATCACTGGCCATGGCATTCGCCGTCATGGCTACGATGTAAATTCTGTTTACACCTTGGGAAATGACCCAGCTACGACGCATCTCACGCGCACGAATGGCTTCAGTTGCCTCAAGACCACCCATCACGGGCATCTGCATGTCCATCAGGATCACATCGAACGTTTTGCTGCTATCGAACTGATCCAAGGCCTCGGCACCATTATTGGCCACGGTGACCCGATGGTTTTTCTTGCGCAATAGCCGCAAGGCCAGCTCCTGATTGACGGGGTTATCCTCGACCAGAAGAATATCCAGGGTATCGTCCGCATCAACAACCGGCGCTGCCTCTAGGTTGAACTCATCGAGCACCACATCGCCCGACTTCCGGGAGGCATTCCCCGCCAGCATCAACGCATCACGCGCATCATCCGCCCCCACGGGCTTGACCAGATGCGCCGATACTCCCAACTCTCTCAAACGCGCCAATTCAGCCCGCTGACTCTCCGTGGTCAGCAACATCAACAAGGATTCCGGCCCACCGGCCGCCTTCCAGGCCTCAGCAAGAGCCACGCCGGCCGGAGCTGCCATGTCCGCATCCGCAAAAATGAAGTCGAACGGGAAGTTGACCGTACGCGAACGCGATATGGCGTCGATGGCAGCCGAAGGATTCAACATCAGGGAGACCTGCAAGCCCATCCCCTCAAGCTGACGCTGCAAACAACCCCCTGCCACCGCATTGTCTTCCAGAATCAGGACGCGCTTGCCCTGCAAACCCGCAGGCGCCGCTGCCGCGGCAACCGGCTCAACACCAACCAGCAAGGAAAAGTAAAAGTCCGACCCTTCGCCCAGCTTGCTCTGCAAGCCAAGTTGCCCCCCCATGAGCTGAACCAGCTTGGCAGAAATCGCCAAGCCCAGCCCCGTCCCACCAAACTTACGCGTGGTCGACACATCGGCTTGAGAAAAGGCGTCAAAAATTGCCTGCTGCTTGTCTTCGGCCACACCAATCCCGGTGTCTCGCACGCCAAAACGTACTTGCGCCTTGCTTCCCTGAAAACGCTCCAGAGAAACATCCAGCACCACCTCTCCGGAATCCGTGAATTTGATCGCATTCCCGAGCAGGTTGATCACGACCTGGCGCAAACGCGTCGGATCGCCCACCAGACGGGACGGCACCTCGGGACGAACATCAACAACCAGCTCAAGCCCTTTTTTGTGCGCCCCGACCGCCAACACCCGCGCGGCGTCCAGCACCAGATCACGGACCGAAAACGCCACAGCCTCGACCTGCATTTTCCCGGCCTCGATTTTCGAGAAGTCGAGAATGTCGTTCACGATGGTCAACAAGGCTTCTGCCGAAGATTTGACCGTTTTCAAATAATGGCGCTGCTCGGCATCCAGCTCGGTATCGAGCGCCAACTCCGTCATGCCGATGATGCCATTCATCGGGGTACGGATTTCATGGCTCATGTTTGCCAGGAAGGCACCTCGTGCCTTGTTGGCAGACTCAGCAGCCTCCTTGGCGGCGACCAGCGCCTCTTCCGCAGCCTTGATATCACCGATATCGCGCAACAACACCAGCAAACGTACAGGCTCGCCCGTTGCATCACGCGCCGCAACGGCGCCGCGTACCAGCAACCAGCGCAAACCGCCGTCGCGGGCCCGCAAGCGACACTCCGCCCTGAAACTCGTGTCCTGATTGCGTACATGCTGGGCAATACGCTCATCCAGCACACGCAAGTCATCCGGATGAATGAGCGCCTTCCAGGTCGCGATGGCGTTATCAAGATCGGCCTGGACATAGCCGAGCATCTCTTTCCAGTGACGCCCGGAGTCGATCTGGCCGGTACGCAAATTCCAGTCTGTGAGGGAATCGCCGGAAAGCTGGCTATGCCAGCTATTCAAGCCGGCATAAGCACTGTAAGCAGAGTCGACCAGGCCCAGCAGACGGGCCATGCCGTCGGCCAGAGCAGTTTGCCCGGCCGCTTTTGCCTGCCCGAGAAGGGCACGCAAACCTGCATCGCCTTCGCCACCGAAGACATCCTGGAGCTGACGGGCGAGCAGGCGGGATTTCATGGTTTTGCCTAGCGCAGACCCAGCACGTCCTGCATATCGAACAAACCGCTCGGGCGTCCGGCGACGAAACGGGCCGCACGCAAGCTACCCAGCGCATACGGCATGCGACTGCTCGCCTTGTGCGTCACTTCAACACGCTCACCGAGGCCGCAGAACATCACGGTATGGTCGCCCACGATATCCCCGCCACGGACCGTGGCAAAACCAATGGTCGACGGATCACGTTCGCCCGTGACGCCTTCGCGCCCATAAACTGCACACTCTTCCAGAGAACGCCCGAGCGCATCGGCAACCACCTCGCCCATGCGCAAGGCCGTGCCGGACGGCGCATCGATCTTCATGCGGTGATGCGCTTCGACGATTTCGATGTCGTAGCCCTGATTCAGAATACGCGCCGCCGTATCGAGCAGCTTGAAGACCACATTGACGCCCACGGCCATATTCGGCGCGAACACCACCGGGATATCCTGCGCCGCTTCTGCAATCTTCGCCTTGCCTTCGGCTTCGAAGCCGGTTGTCCCGATCACCATCGCCACCTTGGCCTCACGACAGGCCTGCAGGTGCATCAAGGTCCCTTCCGGACGGGTGAAATCAATCAGACAGTCAATCTGCTTCAGACCAGCCGGGAGATCATCCGTGACCACCACATCGCAGGCCATCCCGACCAGTTCGCCAGCCGTCTTGCCGAGCGCCGGACTACCCGGTACATCAAAGGCGGCGCCCAGCGCCAGGTTTTCGTCCTTGAGGGTTGCTTCAATCAGCATGCGGCCCATGCGACCGCCCGCCCCCACCACGCCAATACGCGTCTTGCTCATGCCTTACAATCCCATCCAATCCATGAAGCGGCTAAAAAAGCCCGGCTCCGTTCGCGGCGGCAGCGGCTTGTCTGCGGCCTCCTGTGACAACGTCCCGAGGTCGACCAGGCGCGGCGCCGATTGCGGCACGGTCAGCTCAGCCACCGTGGCCACATCAACGTCACCGCCGACGCGTTCCAGACGGCCCTCTTTGTTGAAATACACTGAAAACTTGCGCGATTCGACCTGACCGGTCTTGCCGTTCTCGTAACGATACACATAGTCCCAGCGCTGCTGATGAAAAATATCGTTAATCAATGGCGTGCCAAGGATGAAGCGCACCTGCTCCCGGGTCTGCCCGGGCTTGAGTTGAGACACCATGTCCTGGGACAGTACGTTCCCTTGCTGGACATCGATCTTGTATTCGTTGATGAAGGTCGGCTTGTAGCTACAAGCGCCCAAAACGAGGCAAAACACTGCAGTCGGCAGTAGACGGCTTGGGGACATGCGGAATTCCGGGTTTCTCAAACACCTTTGAAGCGGTATATCATACCCGAAATAGTCGGCACCACTGCCGCCAACGACTTTCTGGAATTTCCGACGATGAGCGACCCGCAAAGCCTCAAGAACATGGGGCTCAAAGCCACTTTTCCCCGCCTCAAGATTCTCGAACTCTTCGAGAAGAGCACGCAACGGCACATGACGGCAGAAGACGTCTATCGCATGCTGCTGGCGGAGAACATGGACATTGGCCTGGCCACGGTCTATCGCGTCCTGACCCAATTTGAACAGGCCGGTCTGCTCGAACGCCACTTCTTCGAATCCGGCAAGGCCGTTTTCGAAATCAACCACGGCAAGCATCACGACCATCTGGTGTGCATCGAATGCGGCCGAGTGGAAGAGTTTTACGATCCCGAGATCGAAAAACGCCAGAATGCGATTGCCGAAGAACGCGGTTTCGCGATTCAGGATCACGCCCTGTATCTCTACGCCCAATGCACGAAGAATCCTTGCCCGCATCGCGCGGCCAAGGATAGCGACAAGGCCTGAGCACCCTCACCATGATCGACTTGAATGCCGTCCAGGCAGGCGGCTGGCTGTCGTCTGCCGGGGCCACTTTTTTGCTGATCTGCCTGGCGGAATTTGGCGATAAAAGCCAGCTGGTCTGCATGACCCTCGCCGCCCGTCACCGCGGCCTGCCGGTCGTTGCCGGCGCCGTCACCGCCTTCGCCCTCCTGAATCTGCTCGCCGTACTGTTTGGCGCTGCCGTGGCGGCCTGGCTGCCGGAATGGGTCATCACCGCTGCGGTGGCAATCCTGTTTGGCGTGTTCGGGCTGCTGGCATTGCGCCACGAGGAAGAAGAGGAAGATGAGGAAGTCGACGAGAAACCCGGCAAAGGGGTCTTCGCTACCACTTTCCTGCTGATTTTCCTGGCTGAATTCGGCGACAAGACACAGATCGCCGTCGCCGGCATGGGCAGCACCACGGACAGCCTGGCGGTGTGGAGCGGCGCCACCCTGGCCCTGGCGAGCACGTCACTGCTCGGGGTGATTGCAGGCAGAAAGCTGTTGAACCGACTGCCACTGGGCATCATTCACCGCGTCAGCGGCGTCTTTTTCCTGCTGCTGGCAGCGTTGGCGACTGCCCGCCTGTTCGGCTGGCTGGCCTGACTTTCAGACGGTCGACGCTGAAAAACCGAGCATTTCCCGCGCATGCTCGCGGGTCAGGTCGGTGATATCCACCCCGCCCAGCATGCGTGCAATTTCCTGGATCCGCCCGGCCTGATCCAGCGCGCAAATGGCGGAGCGCGTCACACCATCACGCTGCGCTTTGCTCACTTGCCACTGCCACGCCGCCCGTGCGGCAACCTGCGGCAGATGGGTCACGCACAGAACCTGACGTTCCGCCCCCAATTCGGCCAGCGAGCGCCCAACAATCTCGGCGACCCCGCCGCCGATCCCCACATCCACTTCATCGAAGATCAAAGTCGGGACTTGGGCGGAACGCGACGTGAGCACCTGGATCGCGAGGCTGATGCGGGATAACTCCCCCCCCGACGCCACTTTAGCCAAGGGGCGCGCCACCTGACCGGCCAGCCCGCCAATCCGGAATTCAACACTTTCCAGACCATGCGCCGCCGGTGCTTCCAGCGGTAGCAACGCCACGTCGAAACGACCAGCGGAAAGCGCCAGTTGCTGCATCATGCCGCTGACTGCATCGCCCATTTTTTGTGCAGCAAGACGCCGCTTGGCCGACAAGTCACGCGCCAACGCGGCAAATGCGGCCTCCGCCTCCGTCACGGATTGGGTCAGTGCAGCGAGGTCGACCGCCGCCGACAGCGCCTGCTGCCGAAGCAGCCAGGTTTCCAGCAAAGCCGGCAGCGCCTGCGGCGTAACACGGTATCTGCGGGCGCAATCAAGGATGGCCTCGATACGCCGCTCCACGGCGGCCAGGCGCGCCGGATCAAGGTCGATCCGGTCGGTGTAGCGGCGCAGGGCAGAGACTGCTTCGGCCAACTCGGTCTGCGCCGAGGCCACCAAGGCGGCAATCTCGCCCAGCCCGTTATCCAGTTCGGCCAGCCCCTGTAGACGATGGGCAACGCGATCGATCTCCCGCGCATAACCGCCCTCATCGCCCCCCAGCGCCTGCAAGGCAGCCTGAGCCCCCTCAATCAGGCCGGCCGCGGCCCCCAGGCGGCGATGCTCCTGCTCCAGCTCCGGCCACTCATTGCTCCCCAGACTGAGCGCCGTGAGTTCTTCAATCTGCCAGTTCAGCTGCTCGCGCTCCTGCGCCAAGGCCGCCGAACCCGCCTGCGCAGCCTGCATGGCCTGTGCGGCATCGCGCCAGGCACGCCAGGCTTCACCGACCTGCCGGACAAGGTCCGTCAAACCGGCATGCGCGTCGAACAATTGACGCTGGGCATCCGCACGTAACAGGGATTGATGTGCGTGCTGGCCATGGATATCCACCAGCCACTCACCCACCTCGCGCAACTGCTGCGCCGAGGCCGGCGTGCCGTTGATGTAAGCCCGCGAACGACCGCCGGCATCGACCACGCGGCGCAGCAGGAGCTCATCATCCTCGACAAAATCCTGCGCTTTCAGCCAGGCGCTGACCTGCGGCAAGGCAGTCACATCAAATGCAGCCGTCACCTCCGCCCGCTCGCAGCCTTCCCGCACCACACCCGCTTCGGCGCGCTCACCGAGCGCCAGGGCCAGCGCGTCGATCAGGATGGATTTACCGGCCCCGGTCTCGCCGGTCAACGCACCAAAACCGGCCGAAAAGGACAGTTCCAGACGGTCGACAATGACGAAATCGCGAATCGTAAGCTGGCGCAGCATCAGGGGCCTTTCGGGCGCTCACTCCATTGCAGCTTCTGGCGCAGCATGGCGAAATAGCTGTAGCCCGGCGGATGCAGGAAGCAAATGGCGTACTCGGAACGACGCAGGCGTACGCAATCGTTGCGCTCCAGATGCAGGGTCACCTGGCCGTCGAAGTGCACCCGCGGATCATCCGCATGCGTGATACGCAATTCGATATCGGCATCGTCCTTGACGATGATCGGGCGATTGGTCAGGGCGTGCGGGCACAGGGGAACCAGGGCAATGCCGGTCAGCGTCGGATGCAGGATCGGCCCGCCGGACGACAGGGAATACGCCGTCGAGCCGGTTGGGGTAGACACGATCAATCCATCCGAACGCAGGTTGTAGATGAATTCGCCGTCGATGAAGAGTTCGAATTCGATCATGCGCCCGATCGCCCCCTTATCCACGACCACATCGTTCAAGGCCATGTTGGAGGCGATCTCCTTGCCGTCGCGCCACACTTCGGCCCCGAGCAGCATGCGGTTCTCCGGCATGAACCGACCATCCAGCAGATCGTCCATGCAGGTCAGCATGTCATCGCGGGCAATGTCGGTCATGAATCCCAGACGCCCCTGGTTCACGCCCACCAGCGGGACACGATAGCGCGCCAACCGACGGGCGGCATTCAGCATCGTGCCGTCACCACCCAGCACGATGGCCAGGTCGGCATGGGCGCCGATATCGTTGAAGCCGCAGGTCACCCAGCGCGAGAGATCGATCAGCTTACCGATCTGCTCGGCCGTTTCACGCTCGATAAAGACGGAGACCCCGCGTTCATGCAGGTATTCAGCCAGGCGCCGCAGGGACTCGGCAATTTCCTGGCTATGGTATTTGCCGACCAGTGCGATGGTCCTTGGCAATCGGGAGGAAGCGAAGCTTCTAGTCATGGGGTCGAATTCTTGCATAAAAAACGGCTTGCCGTGCCCTCCCCCGTTTTCTGTAAAATCGCCAGCATGATGGATGACCGCTCCCGAACCCTCCTCAAGACCCTGGTCGAACACTACATTGCCGACGGGCAACCCGTGGGTTCGCGCGCCCTATCGAAGGTCTCCGGCCTGGATTTATCGCCGGCCACGATCCGCAACGTGATGGCTGATCTTGAAGAAGCCGGCTTTGTCGCCAGCCCGCACACCTCGGCAGGACGCATTCCGACACCGCGCGGCTATCGTCTTTTTGTGGACAAGCTGCTGACCATGCGACCGCTCGAAGCACACCAGCTCGGCGCCATGGAAGAGGCGCTGCACGGCCTGCCCTCGAGCCAGATCATTGCCAACGCCTCGCAACTCCTTTCCAGCCTGACCCATTTCGCCGGCGTCGTCGTGGCACCGCGGCGGGCCAGCAGCCGAATCCGCCAGATCGAGTTTCTCGCCCTGTCGGAAAAACGCATCCTGCTCATCATCGTCACCACGGACGGCGACGTGCAGAACCGCATTCTGAATACCGACAAGGCCTATTCACCCTCCGAGTTGGTCAGCGCCGCCAACTACCTGAATCAGAACTACGTCGGCCTCGACTTCGATCAGATCCGGCAGCGCCTCACCCTCGAAATCCAGCAACTGCGCGACGACATCAAGCCCTTGATGACCCTCGCGCTCGAGGCCGGCGACCAGGCCCTCTCGGAAAACGCGACGCCTTACGTGATTTCCGGTGAAAAGAACCTGCTCGATGTCGAGGAACTGTCCTCCAACATGAAACGCCTGCGCGAATTGTTCGACCTGTTCGACCAGCGCTCCAGCCTGATGCGCCTGCTGGATGTGTCAAACCGGGCGGATGGCGTCCAGATCTTCATTGGCGGCGAATCCGGGATTGCCCCGCTCGACGAATGCAGCGTCATTGCCGCCCCCTACCAGGTGAATGGACAGGTCGTCGGCTCCGTCGGCGTCATTGGCCCCACCCGCATGGCCTACGAGCGGGTCATTCCCATCGTTGATATCACGGCCCGCCTCCTCTCCAGCGCCCTCTCCCACCAATCGGATTCCTGATGCCCCGTTTTCTTCCAGAACCGCCCTACCCACATGGCACCCCGGCGGCGACTGCGGTTGTCCTCGTCAACCTTGGCACCCCGGACGCCCCGACCGGCCCCGCCCTCAAGCGCTATCTGGGCGAGTTTCTTTCCGACCCCCGCGTTGTCGAAATCCCCAAGCTGGCCTGGTGGCTGATCCTGAACGGCATCATCCTCAACGTTCGACCGAAAAAATCCGCCGCCAAATACGCTACGGTCTGGACCAACGAGGGTTCCCCGCTGCGCGTTCATACCGAGCGTCAGACCAAGCTGCTGAAAGGCTGGCTGGGCGAACGCGGCCATCAGCTGACCGTGACCTGGGCCATGCGCTACGGCACCCGTGCCGTGCCGGAGGTACTGGCCGAACTCAAGGCTGCCGGCGTACGCCGCATCCTGCTCGTTCCGATGTACCCCCAATATGCCGCCAGCACCACCGCCACCGTGGTCGACGAAGCCTGCCGCTGGTTGCTCAAAACGCGCAACCAGCCGGAAATGCGCTTTATCCGGAACTATCACGACGACCCCGGCTACCTGGCTGCGCTGGAGAAAACCGTGCGCGAACACTGGGCCCAAAAGGGGCCACTCGGCGCCGCCGACAAACTGGTCATGAGCTTCCATGGCTTGCCCAAACGCAGCCTGACGCTGGGTGACCCGTACTTTTGCGAATGCCAGAAGACCGGCCGACTCCTTGCTGAACGCCTGGGCCTTCGCCGCGAACAATACGAAGTGTGCTTCCAGTCCCGTTTTGGCAAGGCAGAATGGCTGCAGCCCTACACCGCGCCAACCCTGCAGGCGCTGGCGCAATCCGGCACGCAACGCGTCGATCTGATCTGCCCCGGCTTCGTCGCTGACTGCCTTGAAACGCTGGAAGAAATCGCCATGGAAGGGAAAGAGGATTTCCTCACCGCCGGCGGACAAACCTACCACTACATCCCTGCGCTGAACGAATCCCCGAGTTGGATCGAAGCCTTGGGCGAGCTGGTTGAACGTCATCTGGGCGGCTGGGAAACCCGGCAATCTCCCGACATCGCGGCCTGCGAAGCCAGCGCCGCCCGCGCTCGCGCCTTGGGAGCCTGAACCCGGCACACGTATTCAGTTTTTGTCGCCGCTGGCCGTTATCAATCCATGAAACGCGCCAGGAGGCCCGCGATGAAAATTGTCGATACCACGCTGCACATGCGCAGCGCACACGCCAGCCTGAATCAGCATGAAATCCGGGTGTCGCTACGGGCTGTGGCACGCCCGGCGACGCCCCCTCAGGCAAGCGCCCCCACTCAGACAACGCAAACCAGCCGGCAAGCTGATGCGGACACGGTCAACCAGGATCCAAGGCTCAATTTGCTCCGACGGATGCTCGAGGCACTGACTGGCCAGACAGTGCGTGTTTTCGATCCAAGCACGCTGGCTGCCAGCAACGGGACATCGCCTGACACCCGCGAAACAAGCACTCAGCCTACCGCACCCGGACTGGTTTACGAGCGCACAGAAATGCTGGCCGAGGAAGAGAACACCCATTTCAGCGCCCGCGGGCAGGTGGTCACCAGCGACGGCCGGGAGATCGCCTTTTCCGTAGAGATGAACATGACACGCTCACACCTCGAAATCAGCCAAACCCGCCTGAGCATGGGCGCAACGGCACAGAAGGTGGATCCGCTCATCATCAATTTCAACGGCGCCGCCACCGAACTGAGCGATCTGCGTTTTGCCTTTGATCTCGATGCGGATGGCGATACGGAACAGATCGCCCGCCCGGCCGGCGGCAGCGGCTTTCTGGCGTTTGACCGGGACGGTGATGGCCGTATCCGCGATGGGCGTGAATTATTCGGGCCACTGAGCGGCAATGGCTTTGCCGAACTGGCTGCGCTGGACGACGATGGCAATGGCTGGATCGACGAAGGAGACCAGACCTACCAGCGCTTACGTATCTGGCAACCAGGCATGCAAGGCACGCCCCTGACCTCGCTCAGCCAGGCGGGTGTCGGCGCGATCAGCACACAGGCACTCGAAACACCATTTTCAATAAAAACAACAAATCAAACAACGCTGGGTGCCGTTGCCAATACTGGTATTTTTTTGCATGAGAACGGACAGGCTGGCACAATCCAGCATATTGATTTAACGGTGTAGTGGCCGTTTTCGGAGGAATACCCGCATGCCACGCTTTTCCGACTTGAAAATCTGGGTCCGACTGACCGCCGCCATCTGGCTCACCCTGGCCATCATCTGGACGATTGTCATCCTCTGGACGACCCAGGTGAACCGTGAAACCGCGATTCGACAAGCCACCGATTTTGCCCAGAGCATTCATGAAATGACCATGGCCGGCCTGACCGGCATGATGATTACGGGCACGGTGGGGCAGCGAGAAGTATTTCTCGATCAGATCAAGCAACTCTCGATCATCAAGGATCTGCATGTTGCCCGCAGCGACGCCGTGGTCAAGCTGTACGGTCCGGACACCAAGGCCAGCCGCGCGCTCGATCCGCAGGAACAGCAAGTCATGAGCAGCGGCAAATCCTACATTGCCGTGGAGGCGACCGCCCAAGGCTCCTATCTTCGGGTCATCAACCCGACACAGGCTGCAAAGAACTACCTTGGCAAGGACTGCATCCTTTGCCACCAGGTTCCGGAAGGCACGGTCCTCGGCGTCGTGAGCATGAAGGTCTCGCTGGACACCGTCGAAGCGGAAGTCTCCGCATTCCGCATCAAAATTGCCGGTGTTGCCCTTCTGGCGGTAGGCCTGCTGCTGGTCATCATCTACTTCCTGACCAACCATTTCGTGACCGCGCCGCTGGAAGAACTGCGCCAGGGCTTGCGCGACATTGCCCGCGGCGAGGGCGACCTGACCCGCCGCCTGCCGGTGCGCGGCAAGGATGAAGTCGGCCAGTCCTCATATGTCTTCAACGAGATGATGGAGAATTTCAATCAACTCGTTCGCCAGGTCCGGGATGCCGCCGGACAGGTGCACACCCGCGTGGAAGCCCTCTCGGAAAGCGCCGACCGTGTCGCCCAGAGCTCGCATCAGCAGAACGAAAAATCCGAATCCGCTGCAAATGCGGTCGAGCAACTTGCCCACAGCATCGCCTCCATCGCACAAAGTGCCGAGCATGTGCTGCATCAATCGCAGGAGAGCCTGGAACGCGCCAATGAGGGCAACCGCAACCTGCATGTGCTTCTCTCCGAAATGTCCGTCGTGGAGCGCGCGGTCAAGGAAATGGCCGACTCGGTCAATAACTTCGTGCGCAACACCGACTCCATTACCCAGATGACCCGCGAGGTCAAGGACATCGCCGAGCAAACCAATCTCCTCGCCCTCAATGCCGCCATCGAGGCCGCACGCGCAGGCGAACAGGGACGCGGCTTTGCGGTGGTCGCCGACGAGGTGCGCAAACTGGCCGAGAAATCATCCCGCTCCGCCACCGAAATCGATGGCATCACTGCCCAGTTGAGCGCGCAGTCCGTGGCCGTCCGGCGCAGCATCGAGGCCGGGCTCTCCCATCTGGAGAGCAGCCAATCCGCAGTCGCCAGCGTCTCGCGCATCCTGGAAGCCACCAACGGCTCCGTGGCAGAAGTCGGCCACGGCCTGGATGCCATCGCCGCGGCAACGGACCAGCAACGCAAGGTATCCGGTGATGTCGAAGCCAGCATCGAATCGATTGCCGACATGGCCCATGACAACGCCACCACCGTGGAACAGACGACAGGGGCAGCGCACGACCTGAAGCAGCTGGCAGAACGCCTGTCCACGCTGGTAGGACGCTTCAAGGTCTGATTCTGGGCTCGGGAGCCCCCACCCAGAAAACGCATCAGAAAGAAAAACCGCCCTTCGGGGCGGTTTTTACATTGGAGTCAGTTCGAGTTTCAACCCGCCATCCGGACGGGTTTGCGTCAAAACGGCGGCCTCGGTGACGCCCACCGCCTGCTCGCTGTGCGCGGCAGCCACCTTGTTGACCTCGCGCATCCGCTTGATCAGGCGCGCCAGCAGGTGATCGCGCATGCGGGAAACCAATTCTTCGGACGCCAATCCCAGCGCCGAGGCGTTGATTTCGAGGAAAACCGTCCGTTCGGTCGTGATCACCGTGGCACAACGCTGATCGTCGCTCGGATGGAGGAAGGCCACTTCCCCGACCGGCTCGCTCGTCCCCAGCGTACACAGCACACGGCCGTCGACTGAGACTTGAGCCTGCCCGGAGAGAATGAGCCCGAACACCTTGTTGCGCTCACCTTCCCGAATAATGGCGACATTCGGCCCCAGATCGCGCCAGATGGCGATGCGCAGGACCTCCCAAAGTTCGATGTTCTCGAACTCCGTAAAGAAATCCAGCTTGCGCAGGGTTTCGAAGCGCCGATGGTCGGCTGCAACCTGATCATCTTCCAGAATCTGGTAACGCACGGAAGACAGGTCCTTGGCGAACTCGGCACCGTTCTTGTAGCGGCTGTAGAGATCCTTCTCCAGCGCCTTGCGCACGATGGGATTGAGCCCCTCGGGTAAGGATGGATTCAGGTCGGTCACCCGTGGCGCATCGGTGTTGATGATCCGATAAACCAGCGTCGCCTGATTATTGGCCCTGAACGGCAGTCGACCGGTGAGCAGCTGGAAAAGCAACACCCCGAGCGAATAGAGGTCCGTTTTCTGATTGAGCGGATAGCCCTTGATCTGTTCCGGTGACATGTAGGCCGGCGAGCCCACGCCCATGATGAAGGTGGAGTCGCGGTCCAGATCCTTGTTCAGATTCAGCGCCAGCCCAAAATCGGTGATCTTGGGTTCATCATCCGGCCCGATCATGATGTTGGCGGGCTTGATGTCGCGATGCACGATCCCCTGCCGATAAGCGGCATCCAGGGCCATACAGCACTTGAAAATGATGCTGATGACGCGGTGCATCGGCAGCAGTTTATCGATGCGGCAGTAATCATCGAGATTCACGCCATCGACGAACTCCATCGCCAGATAGGCGTAATCATCTTCGACCACGGCATCGTAGACGCGCACGATGTTGGGATGGTCCAGACGTTTGGAGACCATCCCCTCGTTCTGGAAAAGCTTGCGCAGACGGCGCGACATGGCCGCATTGTCCTGCCCGAAGCGGATCAGCTTGACGGCGACCTGCCGGCCGGCATCCGGGTCATCGCAGAGGTAGACCGTTGCCGTGGCCCCCTTGCCGAGTTCCCGAATCACACGATATTTGCCGATCGTTTCCATCATGGCGTTACTGGAAAACACATCCACGCATCGTAGCATGCGGCCCGAAAAAATATTTCACTTCGCCCCCTTGAAACCCCCTGGGGTGATCCCCAGATAGCATCCAGTTTTTTAGGAGAAACCCGTCCATGTCCAACACCGACAATACCCAGAACGACACCGTGCCGGGGGAAACCCTTTCCGCCGAAGCGCCGGTCGCTGACACGCCGGCCCAGACCGACGCCGCAGAACAGCCGAGCCTCGAAGCCCAGCTGCAGGCCGCCGAGCAAAAGGCCAGCGAGCACCACGACGCCTGGCTGCGCGCCAAGGCCGAAGTCGAAAACGTGCGTCGCCGTGCTCAGGAAGACATCAGCAAGGCACACAAGTTCGCGGTTGAAAAATTTGCCGGCGAACTGCTGGCCGTCAAGGACAGCCTCGAAGCGGCCCTGGCTGCACAGGAACAAACTGTCGAGAACTTCCGTTCGGGCGTCGAACTGACCCTGAAGCAACTGATTGCCGCCTTCGAGAAGAACGCTCTGGTCGAGGTCAATCCGGTAGGCGAGAAGTTCGACCCGCACAAGCACCAGGCGATCGGCATGGTCGACGCCGAGCAGGAAGCCAACACCGTCGTCACCGTGCTGCAGAAAGGCTACACCATCGCCGAACGTACCTTGCGTCCGGCCCTGGTCATGGTCGCCAAGGGCAAATAATGAAAAACGGCCTTTTTGACGGTCGACCGTCAAAAAGGCCTTGAATTCGGGACCCGCGTCCCCATCTCACGAACATCCGACATTTATTAGCAAGGAAACGAACATGGGCAAGATCATCGGCATCGACCTCGGTACCACCAACTCCTGCGTTGCCATCATGGAAGGCGGCGCACCGAAGGTCATCGAAAACTCGGAAGGTGCTCGCACCACCCCGTCGATCATCGGCTACGCCGAAGATGGCGAAATCCTGTGCGGCGCACCGGCCAAGCGCCAGGCCGTCACCAACCCGAAGAACACCCTGTACGCCGTCAAGCGCCTGATCGGCCGCCGCTTCGAAGAAAAGGAAGTGCAGAAGGACATCGCCCTGATGCCCTTCAAGATCGTCAAGGCCGACAACGGCGACGCCTGGGTTGAAGCCCGCGACAAGAAGATGGCCCCGCCGCAGGTCTCCGCAGAAGTCCTGCGCAAGATGAAGAAGACGGCCGAAGACTACCTCGGCGAGGAAGTCACCGAAGCCGTCATCACCGTGCCGGCCTACTTCAACGACAGCCAGCGCCAGGCCACCAAGGATGCCGGCCGTATCGCCGGTCTGGAAGTCAAGCGCATCATCAACGAGCCGACCGCAGCCGCTCTGGCATTCGGTATGGACAAGGTTGCCGGCAAGGACAAGAAGATTGCCGTGTATGACCTCGGCGGCGGCACCTTCGACATCTCCATCATCGAAATCGCCGATGTCGATGGCGAAATGCAGTTTGAAGTGCTGGCCACCAATGGTGACACCTTCCTCGGCGGTGAAGACTTCGACCAGCGCCTGATCGACTACATCATCGACGAATTCAAGAAGGAATCCGGCACCGACCTGAAGAAGGATGTGCTGGCCCTGCAACGCCTCAAGGAAGCCGCCGAAAAGGCCAAGATCGAGCTCTCCTCCAGCCAGCAGACCGAAATCAACCTGCCGTACATCACCGCCGATGCCTCCGGCCCGAAGCATCTGGCGCTGAAGATCACCCGTGCCAAGTTCGAGTCGCTGGTCGACGAGCTGATCGAACGCACCGTCGCCCCCTGCCTGACCGCGCTCAAGGATGCCGGCTGCAAGATCGGCGATATCGACGACGTGATCCTGGTCGGCGGCCAGTCGCGCATGCCGAAGGTGCAGGAGAAGGTCAAGGAAGTCTTTGGTCGCGAACCGCGCAAGGACGTGAACCCGGATGAAGCCGTCGCCGTCGGCGCCGCCATCCAGGGCGGCGTGCTGCAAGGCGACGTCAAGGACGTGCTGCTGCTGGACGTGACCCCGCTGTCGCTCGGTATCGAGACCCTGGGCGGCATCATGACCAAGCTGATCCAGAAGAACACCACGATCCCGACCAAGGCATCGCAAGTCTTCTCGACCGCCGATGACAACCAGTCCGCCGTGACCATCCACGTCCTGCAGGGCGAGCGTGAAGTCGCTTCCGGTAACAAGAGCCTCGGCCAGTTCAACCTGGAAGGCATCCCGCCGGCCCCGCGCGGCATGCCGCAGATCGAAGTGATCTTCGACATCGACGCCAACGGCATCATGCACGTGACGGCCAAGGACAAGGCCACCGGCAAGGAAAACAAGATCACCATCAAGGCCAACTCCGGCCTGAGCGAAGAAGAAATTCAGCGCATGGTGAAGGATGCCGAGCTGCACGCCGAAGAAGACAAGAAGGCACACGAGCTGGCCGATGCCCGCAACCAGGCCGATGGCATGGTGCACATGGTCAAGAAGTCCCTGACCGAGTACGGCGACAAGCTGGACGCCGCCGAGAAGGAAAGTATCGAACAGGCCATCAAGGATGTCGAAGATGTCCTGCGCGACGGCGACAAGGATGTCATCACCGCCAAGACCGAAGCCCTGTCCGCGGCAGCCCAGAAGCTGGGCGAGAAGATGTACGCACAGCAACAGGCTGAAGCCGCTTCGGCCGGCGCAGCGGGCGGTGCGCAACAGCAGCAGGAAAAGACCGTCGAAGGCGACGTCGTCGATGCCGAATTCACGGAAGTGAACAAGGACAAGAAGTAAGCCTGACGCAGCAGACCGGCGCCGAGCCTACCGGACACGCTCCGGCGGCGCTCGGCGCCTTTGTCACATAGACGGGACGACACGATGTCTAAACGCGACTTTTACGAGATTCTCGGCGTCAATCGCGATGCCTCGGACGACGAGATCAAGAAGGCCTACCGCAAGCTGGCCATGAAGTACCACCCGGACCGCAACCCGGACAACCCTTCGGCTGAAGACAAGTTCAAGGAAGCCAAGGAAGCTTACGAAATTCTGTCTGATGGCCAGAAGCGCGCTGCCTACGATCAGTACGGCCACGCCGGCGTCGATCCGCAAGCCGGCATGGGCGGTGGTGGCTTTGGCGGTGGCGGCGGGTTTGCCGATGCCTTTGGCGGCATCTTCGATGAGATTTTTGGTGGCCGCGGCGGTGGTGGCGGACGCTCCAACATTTACCGTGGCGCAGACCTCCGCTACAACCTCGAAATCACGCTGGAGCAAGCCGCCCACGGTACGGAAACCAAGATTCGCATTCCGACCATGGAAGAATGCGACGGCTGTCATGGCAGCGGCGCCAAGCCCGGCACGCAGCCGAAAACCTGTCCGACCTGTAACGGCTCGGGCCAGGTGCGTCTACAGCAGGGTTTCTTCTCGATCCAGCAGACCTGCCACAAGTGTCACGGCACCGGGCGCTTCATCGCCGATCCCTGCACCAAGTGCAGCGGCGCAGGCCGGATCAAGCAGCACAAGACCCTGGCAGTGAAGATTCCCGCCGGCGTGGACGAAGGCGATCGTATCCGGCTCGCCGGCGAGGGTGAGCATGGCGTCAATGGCGGCCCGCCGGGCGACCTGTACGTTCAGATCCACCTCAAGCAGCACACCGTTTTCCAGCGCGATCACAATGATCTGCACTGCGAAATGCCGATCTCCTTCACCACGGCAGCCCTCGGTGGCGAAATCGAGATTCCGACGCTGGATGGCGCCGCCTCGATCAAGATTCCGCCGGAAACCCAGACCGGACGCGTCTTCCGCCTTCGCGGCAAGGGGATCAAGGGGGTGCGCAGCCACACCCACGGCGACCTCCTCTGCCATGTTGTGGTCGAAACACCCGTCAATCTGACGGATCGCCAGAAGGAACTACTGCGCGAACTGGAAGAGTCCAGTAAGGACTCGGACCACAAGCACAATCCGCGGGCCAAGTCCTGGATGGACAAGGTCAAGGAGTTCTTCGGCGACTAACCCCGCCCCACACCAATGCCCCGATCGCACACGCCATCGGGGCATTTTTGCATTCAGGACGGAGTAGACCGTCGCCATGCCCCTCGTTAAGATTGCACCATGACTACGCGCATCCTCCTCGTCGAAGACGACACCCGCCTGGCTGAGTTGACAGCCGAATACCTGAAGAAAAACGATCTTGAGGTCAGCATCGAACCCCGAGGCGACACCGCCGAGGCCCGCATCCTGGCCGAACAGCCGGACCTGGTGATCCTGGACGTGATGCTGCCAGGCAAGGACGGCTTCGAGGTCTGCCGTGGCGTCCGTCAGCAATATCGCGGAGTCATCCTGATGCTGACCGCGCGCGATGAGGATTTCGACCAGATTCTCGGCCTGGAATTGGGTGCGGACGATTACATTGCCAAGCCCGTACAGCCACGCGTCCTGCTGGCCCGGATCAAAGCCTTGCTGCGCCGTGTTCCCGCCGGCGCCGGCGAGCACGCCGAACCGGACCACGAAAGCATGGTGTTCGGGCAGTTCCGCATCAGCCAGGCAACGCGTACCGCGAGCCTGAACGGCGACAGCATTGATCTGACCACGGCGGAGTTCGACCTGCTCTGGCTGCTGGCCAGCCATGCCGGCAATGTCCTGTCGCGTGACGACCTGTTGCAGCAACTGCGGGGCATCGGATTTGATGGCTTGGACCGTTCCATTGATGCCCGGATTTCGCGTCTGCGCAAAAAACTGAACGACGACCCGGAAAACCCTACCCGCATCAAGACGGTCCGCGGCAAAGGCTACCTGTTCAGCAAGCATGACTGGAACTGATCACGCCCAACGTGCCAAGGAATTGCCGACCGGCTTGGCACGCTCGCTCTTCCGGGTGACTCTGCCGCGCTGGCGGGGAGGCCGATACAGTCTCTCCAAGCTGTTTTTCAACTTCTATCTGCTGGCCATGGGATCCTTCGTTGCCATCGCCTTTACAGCGGACTTCGTGATCTCCACCGCCCAACGCGGCATCACCGATGATTACGCGCGGCGTTTCATGCGCGGAACCATTACCCTGATCGAAGATGAGCTCTTCCGTCAGCCGCGGAGTACCTGGTCCCGCAAGATCAAGGAACTGGACGAAAAATTCTCCTACAACCTGGGCATTGTCGAACGGATCACCCTTGACCGTACCTTGACCCCCGCTCAGGTGATCAAGCTGGATGCCGGCGACATCGCGATCGACCACGACGGCGACATCATGTACCACCGCTTGGGGACCAGCAGCCAGGTACTGGTCGTGGGGCCGCTCGCCTCAGGGAGGAATCCAGAACTCGCCGAACGCATGCCGCTGGAACTCCGCCTCCGGCTCCTGACCTGGAGTCTGACTGGCGTGATTTTCGGAATTGCACTCTGGTTCTGGGTACGCCCTGTCTGGCGGGATCTGGAAGCGCTGCGCCAAACTGCCCGTGATTTAGGTGATGGCAATTTTGAAAGCCGGGCACCGAGCGCACGCAGCCAACTGTTCGCCCCCCTCTCGGACACCATGAACGGCATGGCCGAACGGGTCCAGCAACTGATCGCCACTCACAAGGAACTCTCCTGCGGTATTTCCCATGAGTTACGCACCCCCATTGCCCGCATGCGCTTCGCGCTGGAAATGCTGAGCGAAACCGATGAGCAATCGGAACGCCAACGCCTCTGGAGCATGATGGAGGCCGACCTGGACGAACTCGACCATCTAATCGACACCAGCCTGACCTATGCCCGCTTTGAACGAGAGGCGCCGGCCGCTCATTTCAGCCGAGTGCTGCTGGATACATGGCTTACGCAGGAAGTCGATAGCGTACGTCTTTTGGGGCGCGATCTCTCGATTACGGTCGACACCACCCAACTGCCAGAAACCCAGGAGGTGGACCTCGACCGCAAAGCCATGCCATACGCACTGAGAAACCTGTTGCGCAATGCCTTTAAATACGCCAATCGACAGATTGCAGTCAGCGCTCATCTCGATGGCGAGCAAATCGTGCTGCACGTGGACGATGACGGCATTGGCATTCCCGAAGGGGAACGAGAACACATTTTCTCGGCCTTCACCCGCCTCGACCGCTCTCGCGACCGCTCTACAGGTGGCTACGGCCTTGGGCTCGCTATCGCCCGACGCGTTCTTGAACTCCATGGCGGAACCGCATTGGCGGAAGCCTCACCACTCGGCGGCGCGCGCTTTACATTACGCTGGAAAGCCGTGCAGGACTGAGCCTGTTACAAAGCGTCATCAAACGCATGATGCTGTTACGCGTACTCTCATGACATCTCACAGACCGTTATCGGATGCTCGAATAAAATTTCGAGCATGACAGAACGAAGTGATGAAGAGAAGGAGCGACGCATGTATCAAGATAATATCCAGCAATTTCTGCTTGCCACGCGCAACTATCTGTTTGGTAGCCAACAGGTCTATCCTGGCCAGATCAACACGGCGCACTAATTTACCTTGCTTAAGGATTTTCCCTCCAGCGAAGCCATCGGTGTTTTTGTCGGCATTGCCGGCTACGATTGGCTGGCAGAAGGCCATGCCGACCCGATCAAAGCCTTGCTGTGCGCGCTCAGCGCCGGATTGATTGTCTTACTGTACCGACATCTACGAAGCCATCGTTAAAAAGAAAAAGGCCTTGCATAACCCGCAAGGCCTTTTTCTTTTTAACCGGAAAGTGCGTGCTGGCAACACATTAGAGTCGGGCAGGGCCAATCCATCTTGGAGTTGCGAGCCCCTTCCTTCGATAGTGCCTTACGTTTGAAGACCATAGGCCAAGTTCTTCTGCAGCCTCCCAACATGGGATATCCCTGGACCCTGCTTAGAACAGACTGACCATGAGTCATCCGCTGAACAAAGGTTGAGTTGATGCTTGGAGAGGCGAGGGTTGGGCGGAGAGTTGTTTGAGAGTGAGTAAACGGCAAAGCCCCCTGCGGCTGTTGCCGAGGGGGCTTTGAATGGGGAGCCTGGCGG